>JAAUSF010000145.1 GCA_012033255.1 Cyanobacteria bacterium RU_5_0 | reverse complement strand
CAGATAAAATACCTGCGTAGGATGGGCAAAGGCATCCGTGCCCATCCATGATTCTGGCTGACGATGGGCACGGGTAAGACCCTTTGCCCATCCTACGAATTGGTAGATTCTTTGCTGGAAATCTCCTAAAGGTGAAAACTGTCAAATATTTCAAAGAATTAGACCATGAAAGTCCACTGTTAAGCAATTGAATAAGGAGCATAAAGTCTTATGCTTGCGCTGACAAATTGTACAATTCATACCGGACAACAAAGTCTGATTGATCACACGTTATTAATCGATGAGCTAAAAATCGTCGATATTATCAATCCTACTATTTTGAATTCAGATTGGCATACGATCGATCTCGCTGGAAATCATGTTGCTCCTGGGTTTATCGATCTGCAATTGAATGGATGCGGCGGAGTGATGTTTAATGATGCGATCGATTTTGCTACCCTCAACATCATGCATCAAACGAACCTAAAAAGCGGCACAACTAGCTTTCTACCTACGCTGATTACCACCTCAGATGAGCACATGATCCGCGCATTAGGAGTCGTCAGTGAATACCGCAAACACAGTTCTTGCAATGTACTCGGATTGCATTTAGAAGGACCTTACCTCAATCCTAAACGCAAAGGCATCCACAATGAATCCTTCATTCGGAAGCCCGATCGCACCATGTTAGAACGCATTGCTAAAGCAGGTCGAGAAACAGTGCGATTGATAACGATGGCTCCGGAAATGGTTGCTCCGGAAGATATTCAATTATTAGCAGAGCAAGGAATTGTGGTATCCGCAGGACATAGTGAAGCCAGTTTTGAGGAGGCGATCGCAGGCTTTGAAGCTGGCACCCGGATGGTGACACATCTATTTAACGCGATGTCCCCTTGGCTCGGACGCAATCCTGGGATAGTAGGGGCTGTGTTCAGCCGAGCAGAGGTCTATGCTGGAATTATTGCTGATGGCTATCATGTTCATTTTGATTCTATTCGACTTGCTAAAAAACTCAAGCAAGACAAGCTTGTTTTAATCACGGATGCTACGCCTCCTGTAGGCACTCAAATGGATTCCTTTTGGATTGGTGGGCATGAAGTATTTTACAAAAATGGCAAATGCGTATCAGCCGATGGAACCCTCGGTGGCTCAGCATTGACCCTGATTGAAGCGATCGCCAACTGTGTTCATTATCTAGACATTCCCCTGTCAGAAGCTTTACGAATGGCATCCACTTATCCAGCCCAACTCATAGGAGTCGATCATGAACTTGGTTTCATTGCTCCAGGCTACGTGGCAAATTTAGCGATCTTTAACGCTGACTTCCAAATTACGGGAATGGTCGATCGGGGGGGCATTTTGCCAATGAAAGGTAATTGGTAATTTAGTAATTGGTAATAGACGCAATGCTAACTGGTCTATGTCAATCGATAGAAAGAGTAAAAATAGATATAGTCTTGAGGTAGATGTTTATTGCTTGATGCCGCTCTATTCTCAGAAGAAGTTCAGTAATTAAATCGAGTTCTGAGGCATCATCATGAATAAGCAAAACGATATTTCTTCTGACACTTACGATCGTGGTATTGTTCCTGCTGAGACGGCTGCTCGTAAGGAGCGGGAAGGGGCAGCGTTTAAACATCCGCCTGAGCCTACTGAAGAAGAGAAGAAAGCCGGTCTTGATACCACGAGCGGCTATACAGTGGATAACGAAGGCTTAGTGAACAACTTTGCGATCGAGCCTGAAATGTATGTTGAGGTTCCTGGTGATTTACAGCAAGAGGAAGCAGAACTAGCGGCTGAGCGGGCTGAGGAACTGGCAGAAATCAATGAAACGGACGAGACTGGTAAGTTGACCGATCAGGGTGACAAGCGCGGTAAAGGAACGGGTATCATTTAAACATTAAAGATTTTCAACTTTTCAGTTGCATAACTCCTTGAGGCGCGAAATCTTGCGCCTCTTTGTTTATGTCTCGTTATATCTCTATATTGGATGGTGACACTGTGGCTTCCCGATTCTGAGTCGTCGAAGATTTGGTATTCTTATGTCCACAGTCTGCTCAATCAAAAGAGGTGATGAGCGTTGCAAAACTTAATTAAACCTGCTTATATTCAAACGTTACTAACGCTTTCTCGTGCTATCGATCGCTTCACTGAAACCGTGGGTTGGCTGATCAATTGGATTGTGATCATTACCGTTGCGGTTGGCTTCTACAATGTTGCAGTCCGCTATTTAGGACGGTTTATTGGCATCCAACTATCGTCTAATACGTTTATTGAACTGCAATGGTACTTATTCTCGCTCATGTTTCTGTTGGGGTTTGCCTACATCTTGAAACAGGGTGCAAATGTTCGGGTTGATTTCTTATATACTCATCTCAATGAGCGGGGGCGATCGATCGTTGATCTCCTTGGTACCCTACTATTTCTGATTCCGTTTTGCATCATTGGCATTTGGGTGACGATCAACCCTGTCTTGCTCTCTTGGGGACGATTGCCAGACGGCTCGTGGGGGCAATGGGAAATTTCCTCAGATGCAGGCGGATTACCCCGTGCCCCAATTAAAACAATATTAATTATTGCCTTTGTTCTGCTGTTGTTGCAGAGCATTTCACAAACTATCAAGTATCTCGCTATCTTGATGGGTTATGGAGAAGTGGCGCAGGTTGTCAGACGGGAAACCTTGGAGAATCCGCCAATCGAATAAGGTTACTCTGAAATCTTCAAGAGTCATATCAGACTTCGCCAGGTACAGCTAATTGAACATTAAGCATTACAGTTTAGATGATTCTTCTAGAGAGAAAAGACTATGGGCTATGAGTGGCTGGCGATTGCCATGTTCGTCGGCTTCTTTGTCATTCTGATGAGCGGCTATCCAGTTGCCTTTTCGTTTGCAGGAACAGCGATTGTTTTTGGGGCGATCGGGTTAGCCGTTGGTGCGTTTGATCTGCCTCGGCTACTGTTGCTCCCGAATGTTTGGTTTGGCACAATGTCCAACTTTACGCTGTTGGCAATCCCTTATTTCGTATTTCTAGGCGCAGTGCTGGAAAAATCAGGCTTAGCCGAAGAGTTGTTAGAGACGATCGGCATTCTCCTTGGTCCGCTGCGAGGAGGGCTGGCGCTGGCAGTGGTTATCGTGGGGACGTTGTTAGCTGCGACAACTGGCGTAGTTGCCGCTACCGTGATTGTCATGGGATTGCTGTCATTGCCTGTGATGCTCCGCTATGGGTATGACAAACAGTTGGCAACCGGAATCATCGTGGCGGCAGGAACATTGGCGCAGCTCATTCCACCGAGTTTGGTGCTAGTGGTCTTAAGCGATCAAATTGGTGTTTCGGTGGGCGATCTCTTTCTGGGGGCGCTCATTCCTGGGTTGATGCTATCGGGTTCCTATGCCCTCTATGTCCTGATTCTGGCTCTGTTCAAGCCCAACATCGCTCCAGCCCTGCCCCTAGCAGTCCGCGCGATCGGTGGAATAGCTCTAGCTCGGCGCGTCTTGAAAGCGGTTGTGCCCTCCCTACTGCTAATCTTCGCGGTGTTGGGCAGCATTTTCTTTGGCATCGCCACCCCAACCGAAGCTGGAGCCGTGGGAGCCGTAGGAGCCTGCATTTTGGCGGCGCTCAACCGTCGATGGAACTGGAAGCTGATCAACGATGCAGCGCATTCCACAGCCGTCGTTACGGCGCTCGTAGTCATGATTCTGTTTTGTTCATCCTTCTTCAGTCTTGTATTTGATGGATTAGGCGGCAAAACCCTAATCACGAATTTGCTCGTCAACTTGCCCGGTGGCTACATCACCTTCATGGTCGTCAGCAATATCGCTATTTTTCTCCTGGGAGTTTTTCTGGAATTCATCGAGATTTGTTTTATTGCGATGCCCTTATTTGTACCTGCTGCTCAGGCATTGGGAATCGATATGGTTTGGTTTGGTGTGGTGATGGCGATTAACTTGCAGACGGCTTTTATCTCACCACCCGTTGGTTTCTCATTGTTCTACTTACAAAGTGTTGCGCCCAAGGAAGTCAGCACGATCGAAATTCATAAAAGCGCACTTCCATTCATGATCCTGCAAGTGATTGTGTTGATTCTGGTGATCGCCTTTCCCCAAACTGTGCGCTGGTTAATCGATCTTTCTTCATCGGTTGCTCAATAGGAACCACAAAGACACAAAATAAAACCGATCGGCATTTACAGCCATTTCCCCTGGCATAAGCCACACACCCACCCATTCACCCATCCACTCATCCACCCATCTACTCATCCACACGCAATTGTGGTTTACTCATCTGAAAATCGCTGTAAGTGGCAGCCTGTTGAGTGTTGGCAGATAACCGCGATCTATGAATCAACTTTGGAGTAAACATAACGAGTAAAATTGCCTTCGTTGATGTTGTTCCAGGTGTAGACCCGATCGCGGAATTTTTGCCAACCCTCGAAGATGGTTTTGAAGTCAGCATCCTTGGTAGCAAACTCATCATACAACTCGAATGAGGCGGTTTCGGCGGCTGCCAGAATTTCATCGCTGTAAGGACGCAACTGAGTCCCCCCATCCACCAAACGCTGCAAGGCTTCATTGTTAAGGTTGTTGTAGCGAGCCAGCATCGTCATATTGGATTCATAGGTAGCGGTTTTAACGACTTCTTGATATTCGATAGGCAGCTTTTTCCATTCATCCAGATTGATTTGGACTTCCAATGTTGTGCCAGGTTCCCACCATCCAGGATAGTAGTAAAACTGGGCAACTCTTTGTAAACCCAGCTTTTCATCGTCATAAGGACCTACCCACTCTGCCGCGTCGATCGCCCCTGTTTGCAATGCCTGGAAGATCTCACCGCCCGGAAGCGTCTGCACCGTTACGCCCAGTTTGCCCATCACCTGCCCACCCAGACCCGGAATCCGCATCTTCAATCCTTTCAGATCATTGATTGTTGAGATCTCCTTGCGGAACCAGCCTCCCATCTGTGCGCCCGTATTGCCTGCCGGAAACTGAATCAGATTAAACTTACTGGCATAGAGTTCTTGCAATTGCTTCAGACCACCTCCTTCATAGAGCCACGCATTCTGCTGTTCAGCGATGAGTCCAAACGGCAAACTTGAACCAAAGCCCATGATCGGACTTTTGCCCACATAGTAGTAGGAGGCAGTATGCCCACAAGGAACAGCCCCCTGCGACACTACATTTAACACTTCTAAGCCAGGAGCCAATTCACCTGCTGCACGCGGCGTAATCTTAAACTTGCCTCCAGTCAGGGCAGCCACGCGATCGGAAAACACTTGCGCTCCACCGAAAATTGTATCGAGTGACACGGGCCAACTGGTCGCCATTTGCCATTCGATCGGCGGCAACTCAGAGTTTGCAGAGGCGACAGATGGAGAGGACGGAGACTCAGAAGAACGGGTTGGAGTGGTCGCGTTACACGCAGCCAGAGCAACTGCGCTACCCGTCCCGATCGCGACAGAATGAATCAGTGTTCGACGTTTCATGGCGATTATTTCTTTCCTGGAGTGAACGAATTGGTTTGATATCGATGAAATGTTTCCACCTATAAATTTTCTGTTGATAGTAGGCGTGATGTTGGGGCAATCCCGGCGTGGTTGCCCTAACCACTGGAAGAATTGCGGATCATGATTAAATGTCTTCGTGCCCAACGTTTTGCAACGTAAGAACAGAGTATTTTGAATTATGGTGATTTTACCACTCGCATTAAACGACAGCCCTCACAATTTGTTATTACTTCTCGGAAATGCATAGGTATGCCATTGCGACGGTCATGGCAAGATAACAAAATGCAACAATTTGCATCATTGAACTGTGTCATCAAACTGTGTCATCAA
Source organism: Cyanobacteria bacterium RU_5_0 (assembly GCA_012033255.1). Taxonomy (GTDB): domain Bacteria; phylum Cyanobacteriota; class Cyanobacteriia; order Elainellales; family Elainellaceae; genus JAAUSF01. Next base: position 7,485 of record JAAUSF010000145.1, on the reverse strand, counting down.
ACTGTTTCATCAAACGCCATTGAGCCACCTATGCGATCGTTCCTAAAAGTTTTCCAAAGCCGAAAAATGGTAGCCCTGACGTTGTTGGGCTTTGCGTCGGGGTTGCCGCTCTTCTTGACCAGCCGAACCTTACAAGCCTGGATGACGATCGAAGGGGTTGATTTAAAGTCGATCGGGCTGTTCAGTTTGGTGGCACTACCCTATTCCCTCAAGTTCCTCTGGGCACCTCTGCTCGATCGCTTCATTCCTCCGTTTTTGGGACGGCGACGCGGTTGGCTCGTGATCACACAGGTGGCGCTTGTAGGGATGATCGCAGTCATGTCTTTACAAAACCCCTCTGAAACCCTGCAACTGTTGGCGGTGAATGCCTTGCTGATTGCCTTCTTCAGCGCCAGTCAAGATATTGCCTTTGATGCCTATCGGAGTGATGTATTGGACGAGCCAGAGATGGGAGCGGGGGCGGCTGTCACTGTCTTGGGATACCGGATTGCGCTATTAGTCACCGGTTCTCTTGCTCTAATTCTGGCAGACCACATTCCCTGGACAATGGTTTACCTGTTAATGGCAGGGGTGATGGCGCTGAGCCTGCTGTTTTCGATCGCTGCTCCAGAGCCAACGTTGAACGATCGCCCTCCTGAAACGCTGCTAGAGGCAGTCTATCTGCCATTACGAGAATTCTTCGGGCGATCGGGCATCTTGAGAGCAACGTTAATGTTAGTATTCATCGTCCTATACAAACTTGGTGATGCCTTCGTCAACATCATGGCAACACCCTTCTTGCTGCAAACGGGCTTCAGCCAAACCGATATTGGTGCCATCCAAGGAGGCATGGGACTATTAGCAACGATCGTCGGAGCGTTGCTGGGTGGCGCTCTCCTCAGTCAATTAGGGATCAATCGCTCCCTCTGGGTGTTTGGCGGATTGCAAGCCGTCAGCAATTTAGCCTATTACATCCTGGCGCAGCTTGGACAAAACTATCCCTTCATGGTAATTGCCATTAATATTGAAAACTTTTGTGCCGGACTGGGAACAGCCGCATTCGTGGCATTCCTGATGAGCCTCTGCAATCCCCAATTTTCCGCAACTCAGTTTGCCTTGCTATCTAGTTTGATGGCAGTCAGCCGCGATATTTTGGTTGCACCCGCCGGACAACTTGCAGACCTGACTGGCTGGTCACTGTTCTTTTTGATTTCGATCGTGGCTGCCCTCCCCGGACTCTTGCTCCTGCCATTTTTCGCCCCCTGGAATCCGCCGCCTACACTGCCCCGTCCCGGTTTGAGTCAAGAGGAGGAGTAAGAATCCTTGAAGGAGTTGTAGGATAGACAAAAGCAGAACGTTATAAGTCTTGAAATATTCTCATAAAACTCCTACTATTATTGGCTCTCTGTTGACTATGGCTATTTTCCGTCAATATATCGCTCCTCTCATCGCCGTGTTGATCTTCCTCGTTTCACTGATTGCAGTCAGTGCGCGCATCTTTCTGCCCCAAGATATGGCGGCTCCTGCCCCGATCGAAGTCCTCGATCAAAACGCTGAGATTCCTGTTCAAACTCCTGTTGCAGAACTAGAAGACGAAGTGGCAGATCTCCCTCTCACGCTAGAAACCCTGATCAAAGGCTTACCCACCGATCTTGAAGTAAACACTCCCCTATAAACGATTCTCACGATCGTGAGCGAACTCATTCCCGGTTATTCTCTGCGACCTGGCTCAACACTCGATCGCGCCCTTCTGGTTAAATTTATGCAGATCACTTACCAGGAACTTTATCCCGATCGTTGTTTTTCCCATCTGGCTCAGACGGTTGATCAATATCTGTCCACAGAAACGCCCTTGTGGTGGGTAGAGCCAGACACGGAGACGCAAAGACGCAAAGACGCGGAGACTACTCTAGAGCCAATCGCCTGTCTTTGGATGGGAAACGCCATCGATCAGATTCAGGGCGATCGTCACACCCATATCTTTCTGCTTTATGTTCATCCCGCTCATCGCCGTCGAGGAATGGGTTCTGCGTTAATGCGTCATGCAGAGGCTTGGGCATGGGAGCGGGGCGATCGGCAAATTGGGCTACAAGTCTTCTCTCACAACCAACCTGCGCTCCGTCTTTATGAAAAACTTGGCTACGAGCCGCAATCGATTTGGATGGTTAAAAGGGGAAAGAATGAGAGATGGTAACAACTCAAACTCTACATTTAGCATTCAAAATGATCAAACCGCTACCTGTAGTGCCTACTAATTTTCTCCGAGGATCTAGAAATTTTTAGTTCTTAACTGGGAAAATTACTTATTGCTTAAAATATTCAATACAGTCCTAGTCAGTAGGTGCCGACAATGCTGAACTTTTTTAACTTCTTTCTGGGTCGCCCTTCCGAAACAGTCAACGCAAATGTCGAAATTTACACCTGGCAAACCTGTCCTTTTTGCATTCGGGCGAAAATGCTGCTGCGCTGGAAAGGTGTAAAATTCACTGAATACAAAATTGACGGCGATGGAGCTGCCAGAGTGAAGATGGCAGAACGGGCAAATGGACGACGATCGGTTCCCCAAATTTTCATCAACAATCAGCATATTGGGGGCTGTGATGATCTATATGCACTCGATCGCCAAGGCAAGCTCGATTCATTACTACTGCAAAGCCCAGAGTTACTTACCCCCTAAATCCTCCAATGCTGAGGAACTTTGAGTTTTGAATTTGAAAATTCCCCCTGCATTTATTGATCATCCAGACTATTTAGAGCATTATCGCTGGATGAGTCGAGCGATCGCGCTAGCAGCATCAGCTGGAGCCGCCGGAGAAGTTCCGGTTGGAGCCGTCATTGTAAATGCGGCAGGGGAGTTGATCGCAGAGGGAGAAAATCGGCGGGAACGCGATCATGACCCGACGGCTCATGCAGAAATTTTGGCACTGCGAACTGCCGGACAACACTTGCAAACGTGGCATCTAGAAACCTGTACGCTCTACGTCACCCTTGAACCTTGCCCAATGTGCGCGGGGGCGATTATTCAAGCCCGATTGGGACAATTAATTTATGGGGCACATGATCCGAAGACGGGTGCCATTCGCACTGTTGCCAATTTGCCAGATAGTGCTTGCTCCAATCATCGTTTGAGTGTAATCAGTGGAATCTTAGAAGGAACCTGTCGGCAGCAGTTACAAGAATGGTTTGCGGAACGACGATCGCGACCTTAGATCATCTGGGTATTATTCTGAGTATGATTGGCATCATAAAAATGGCTCAGTCCAAAATGCCCTCTATCAATCGTTTTGCTGCTCGTGAATAGACACCAGCAGAACTGTCCTCTGAGGGATAGAAACAAATCAGAAAGCCACTATGGTGTTTATGTAAGGGGTTAAACATTTGGTCAAAAAGCTTTAAATCTCCCCGATTATTGCTCCTCTATTCAACTCTATGGTTTTGCTTAGTTCTGTGAATAGCCAGCCTGAAACAATCGTCTCTCGATCGAATCAAATTGCTTCCGTTCGTTCACAGGTTTCCCCCTGGCTCACTCCATTGGCTTACTCTTTGGGCTGTTGGGTGGTGTTACCGTCCTTCTTTCGGATCAGGATAACGGGTCAAGAAAATGTTCCTGGAAACGGTCCTGTGATTTTAGCTCCGACCCATCGTTCTCGGTGGGATGCGCTATTGGTTCCCTATGCAGTAGGTCGTTTTGTCACTGGGCGAGACATCCGGTTTATGGTGACGTCGGATGAGATGAACGGGTTCCAGGGATGGCTCATTCGCCATCTGGGTGGGTTTCCGGTGAACCCAAGGAATCCGGCGATCGCCAGCCTCCGCTATGGCGTAGAAGTGCTACAAAATCAGGAAATGCTGGTGATTTTCCCAGAAGGCGGCATTTTCCGAGATCAAGAACTGCATCACCTCAAGCCCGGATTAGCGCGTCTAGCTCTACAAGCTGAATCGAGCCAGTCTGATCTGGGAGTCAAAATTGTACCCATTCATTTAGACTACAGTGACCCTGTGCCAAAGTGGGGCTGCCAGGTTAACATCCACATTGGTGAACCGTTGGCTGTCGCTGACTATAAGCAGGGAAATGCGAAGCGGGATGCTCAACGGTTGACAGTTGACTTAGAAAAGGCGCTGCAAGGGCTGACAGATAGACATCCTGATTTTGTACTGAATGACGCTCAATCGCTTAGTGCCGACGAATCACCCGCTCTAAACTGAGCGTGGTTTGATGGTCATCGGCAATTCCACTTTGAGCATCGTCCAGCCGCTGCTGCTGGTTGCCTCAATATTGCCTCGCAGTGTTTCAACCAATTTTTTCACCAGTGCTAACCCTAAGCCCGTACCGCCCTGTTGCCAGGGATCGCTTTTAGGAATCCGGTAGAATTTTTCAAACATCCGGGATAATTCGCTGGGTGAAATGCTGGCTTGGTTGCTTACAAGGAACGTAGCGATTGGCAGCGCGTTCACCAGCAAATCATTCCGGTAGCCTACTTTTAGAGTAATCATGCCATCCGGAGAAGTGTATTTGCAGGCATTGTTGAGAAGTTCTGCCAGAATACGTTCGAGGCTTTTTCGATCGGACATCAACACTGGAATATCCGCAGGCAGGTCTACTTCAAGGCGTTGCTGGCGATCGTAGGCACGAGAGATAAACGGCTCAATGATTTCAGGCAGCCAATTTTGCAGATCAAGCGGTTCTAGAGTGATGGTATAGGAATCATTTTCGAGGCGTTGTAAATCGAGTAAATCGTTGATCAGTTCAGTCTCGCGGCTACATTCCGCTTCCAAGATATCCATATAGCGATCGTGCTTTTCGGGTGTAGAAGCAATGCGAAGCATATGCAGCGCCATTTTGATATTAGAGAGCGGCGTTCGCAGTTCATGAGAGACGGTACTCAAAAAGTCATCTTTAAGTTGATTGAGGCGTTCGAGTTCCTTGACTTGAGTTTGAGAAGCTTCGTAGAGGCGAGCTTGCCGGATGGCGATCGCACATTGGTTTGTAATCTGTTGCACTAAGCGAATATCTTGCTCATTGAAGGCATAATATTTGTGATGAATCAGCCACAAATCTCCGATGACACCCTGATCATCCAAAATAGGACACGCCAGCATTGAAACGAGTCCGCGTTCAGGATTGGGGACAAGCGAACAAAATTGGAAGTATTGCCCTCGCAACAGTTGGTTATAAAGCTCTTGAGCCGCCGAAAATTTGGAGACTCGTCCCTGATACGGAGAAATAGAGTTGGTATATTCATAACAAGTGGTGGACGTGCCTTGTTCCAGGTCATAGAGTGAAGCGTTGCAACCACTCACTTTCAGGACAAGGGCAAGTTCACGCACCGCCGCTTGGAGAATTTGGTCTTCATCAAGGCTATCCCGGACGCGATCGGTAATTCGTTTCAATGTCGCTTCAAACTCATATGCCAGTTGCAATTGAGCAGTCCGCGCTTGAACTTGATTTTCTAGATCATCATTGAGTCGCTGAACTTCTAGATGGAGTTCTGATTGTTGAATCGCGATCGACAAATGCGTGGCTAGCTGCTCCAGCAAATCTACTTCAAACAGTTCCCATCGACGGATTCCGGAACATTGATGTGCCGCCAAGATACCCCACAATTGGTTGCCCAAGACGATCGGCATCACCAATCTAGCTTTAATCTGCCAGGTGTCAACCCAGGCCCGAATCTCGTCAGAGAGTGAGACAGCCGCTGCATCATTAATCACTTCTTTCTGGCGATATAGCACAATCTGCTCTTCAAACCATGCCGCTTGCAGAGTGATCCCTAAACATGATGACCATTCTGTGCCCACCGATTCCGCCACAATCAAATGTGTCCGTTTGAGATTACATCGAGTGATAACGACGCGATCGGCTTGCAGAAATTGTCGAATCTCTGTGACAGCCGTATTGAGAATATCTTGCAGATCAAGAGATTGTCGAATTCGCAAAGCAATCCGGTTGATCAGTCGTTCGCGTTCAAGCTGCTGTCGGATATCGTCTTCCTGCTGACGATCGCTTTGATAGGGAGAGTTCATGCGAGTGTGACGAAATCAATGTAGATAGACGGCAGATAGCCACGAATAGGACTGAGGACTGAGTTTAAGTATCACAGGTTAGGGTGGGCAATGGCCACCTTATGTATCTTCAGAGATAGGCTCTTAGTCCCCACAGTCCTCAGCACTTTTCAAACAGATGCTCAGGGGTTCTGTACCTCTTAGTTTAGCCGCCTCAATGCACTAACTCTACTTCAAACCGCTCACCCGGTTTAGGAGCGATCAGTCGCGTGGGCAAATGATGCTGCGTGAGTTTAGCTCGAAACTCTTCTACACTGCCTTCAGCCTGCAAAACAGTATTCAGTAGCCCCTCAAATGTCACATCACCGCCTGCGGCTGTCGGCACGATCGCTTGAGGCTTGAGCCATTCTACCGCTTGTAGCCCAGTGGTATTTCCTTGAATAATCGCTCCTAGTAGAGGAATTCTCAAATCCACAACAGGTGTAATCACTACATCTACAGGTGCCATCGTTTTCAAGTCAGATGAGTGATAGCCATGTGGCTCGTAGTAAAGCGTTGTGTTTTGCTCTAAATCGGTGAGAAAATAGCCATTTTCGGTTAAAAAAGGGCCGATCGGTGAACCAGGAACGGCTTGAATTTTCAGGCGATCGATTGTAAAACTTTCTCCGTGAGCCAATGGTGTGATTTGGCTGTATCCCAGTTTGTGTACCACTTTGGCGGCATTGAGAGACGCCACGACGGGAATCGTGCGATCGAGTTGTTCCAGGGTCGGCGGATGAGCATGATCTTCTAATCCTTGCGATAGCAAAATCAAATCAATCTGTTCTGGAATGGAGCGCAGAGCCGTATGATTACCGTTGAACAACCACGGCATATGACCAAACACCAGTGAACCCACCAGCCACGGATCGAGCAAAATTCGCTGTCCGCCCATTTCAATCAGCCAGGAGTTGTTATCGAACCAGGTTAGATACATGAATGCCTCCGATCGCCTTTTTACTCTTTCATTATTGCCTCTAAAATGAGCGATATGAATGAAAAAGTAAGCCCAATTCTTAAGGAACTACAGAGCTATTTGGAGGGAGTATATGGCATCGGCTCGCCCAAATTATTCTCTACGGTTCTCAAGCCAGAGGGGATGCTCGCCCTGATTCTGATATTGATGTGCTGATTGTCTTGCGAGAACCATTGTCTTGCGAGAACCCTTTGATTTTGTCACAGAAGTTAAACGTACCAATGAATTTCTTTCCGATTTATGTTTAGAAAATAGAGTCTTCTTTCTGCTATTTTTGCATCTCAAACTCGCTTTCAAACTGAGCAAACTCCCTTTTTTCACAATATCCGACGAGAAGGGATTGCCTTATGAAACCTGAACAACAACGTCTTCTGCAAAAAGCACAGCGTAGTCTACAAGCAGCTAATACCAATTCTTTTTAAGGTTGCACAGAACAAATGGGGGTGGAGGTGGGGGTGGAGGAGCCCACACCCCTCCACCTTCTAACC
>JAAUSF010000144.1 GCA_012033255.1 Cyanobacteria bacterium RU_5_0 | reverse complement strand
CTGGGCATACCATCCTCCTGTCGCTCATTGAGGAGTATCTATTTCTGGTGTACTACAATCCTCCGGCTTCAGGGATCAATCTTTGTGTCGTACCCCTAATCAAACTACGTGTCGGGTAACAGCCCCCTCCACCCCCTTCTTACAAATGATTTAGGGCTGCTATAGTTGTGTTGCTGAAATTGATTGGCATTGGCAAAATGCTAATTGGATGTTAACCGGATCCTAGCAAAGAGGGCTGTTCATGCAGATTTATCGACTTCCGGCTCTGTCAGACAATTATATTTTTCTGTTACATGATGCCGATCGCCAGATAGCGGCAGTGGTCGATCCAGCCAAAGCGGAACCTGTATTAAAGCGTTTACAGGAACTTCAGGCAGAATTAGTTGCCATTTTTAATACGCATCATCATGGCGATCATGTAGGGGGAAATGTTCGTTTGTTGAATGCTTTTCCGCAAGCGATCGTTTACGGAGGAACAGACGATCGGGGAAGAATTCCGAGGCAGCAGGTGTTTTTGCAGGAAGGGAATCGCGTTACATTTGGCGATCGGGTTGCTGAAGTTCTGTTCGTTCCTGGACACACAAGAGCGCACATCGCTTACTACTTTCCACCCTCAAAACCGGGAGATCTAGGAGAACTATTTTGTGGAGATACATTGTTTGCGGGTGGGTGCGGCAGATTATTTGAGGGAACTCCAGCCCAGATGGTGAATTCGCTGAGTAAGATTCGCGAGTTGCCCGATCGCACGAGAGTTTGGTGTGCCCATGAGTACACTCTGAAGAATCTTCAGTTTGCCCTCACTGTGGATCAGCAAAATCCGGATCTACAAGCTAGATATGAACTGGTGAAAGGAATGCGCGATCGATCAGAAGCCACCGTTCCCTCGTTGTTGGGCGACGAGAAACGAACGAATCCATTTTTGCGATGGGAGCAGCCGAATCTGCAAGCGAGAGTCAAGAGCCAAGACCCTGTTCAAACGTTTGCGCGACTGCGAGGCATGAAGGATCAGTTTTAGGGTAGAGGGGGTGTAGAGGGGATTATGGGGATTGGCTTAGCTTAAAAATTCATCAGGGTCGAGTCCTTTAGCGCGGAGGCGTTCGATGAGTTGCGATCGTTCTTGCTCGGTGCGTTGTCGTTCTTGTGCTAAGAGAGCTTCCGCCTGTTCTGCCCGTTGTTGCTCTTGTTCTGTATCTGTAGGTACCCAGTTTCCTTGTTCGTCATACCACCGCAGCCACAGACGATCGATTCCTTCAAATTTGCCTTGCCATAGCCCCAATCCTAGCTCTAGTTCAGCAATCCAAATGCGCGGATTAACTGGATCAAGGGTTTGTTCCTGGTAGTGTCCTCCCATTAGCTGGAAGAAGCAAGGTTGATTTGTGTAGCGGCTAAACACGATGTAGTAGGGAACACGCAAAATTTGCTCATAAACGTTCCATTTTCTGGGAGGAGGATCTTTGCGAGGCGGAGCGTTCTCTGGCTCGGTTTCGATGTCTGTTCCATTGCCAGATTCAGCGTTCACTGAGATTAAATCAGCTTCGGTGACTTCGGTTGCTGTATTGCTATACTCACCCAGATCTTCTTTTCCGTTCCTGGCGACAGGAGTTCAACAACCACAAATGGACTAACTCCTTCTTGCCACATGACATAGCTCGATCGCAAATCAACCTCGTCATATAGCCGCGAAATGTCAACCACCAGAAACCAGTCTGGACGTTTATACCACTGAGGGCGACGGATATTGAAATAAAGGTTTAGATCACTCCCCATGAAGACGCGATCGGCTGGATAGCGGGGACACTGAAAGGTGCGGCTCAAAAGTTGAGGCTGTAAAGCGTGATATTCGTCAGGCAAACCAGGTTCCTCTGGGTCTTCACTGGGCAAGTCATACATCGTCGGCAGAATCTTTCTCGGTGAGAGCGGCGGATCTCCTTGCGGAATGGAAAAAGGTGGAATGGAAAAAGGTCGTTGGCTCATAAGTCAGGATTGCTTTGTGTCTTCGTGGTTCGTATTACTCAATCTCTACGATCACAGGAACATGATCGCTTGGTTTTTCCCAACCGCGAGGCTGTCGATCGATCACACAATCTTTAGCTCGATCGTACAAACCCGGAGACAGATAGTGATGATCAATTCGCCAGCCCAAGTTGCGACGAAAAGCAGCCGCCCGATAGTCCCACCAGGTAAACTGCCCAGCTTCTTGATTGAACTTACGAAAGGCATCTATTAATCCCTGTGCAAAAACAGCTTTCTCTAGAGCTTGACGCTCAGCATCCGATGCCATGACACGATTTTCGCGCCCCGTTGGGTCATGAATGTCGCGATCGTCGGGTGCAATATTAAAGTCGCCGCAAACCAGCAGATCCGGATGCTCAGTCAAAAATGCTTTCAGGTAATCTCGCAAAACAGATAGCCAACGGAGCTTATATTGATACTTCTCACTGCCTACCTCTGAACCATTAGGGACATAGAGATTGACAACGCAAACGCCTTCCAACATGCCAGTAATCACTCGCTTTTGGATATCTAGATCGGCAATCGTCTCTCCCAAAATAGGCGCAAATCCCATTCTCACCTCTTGCAAGGGAGTGCGGCTGATTAACGCCACACCATTGTAGGATTTTTGTCCAGAAATGTAGGTTTGGTAGCCAAGAGCTTCCAGGGGCGATCGGGGAAAATCTGTATCTTCGACTTTTGTTTCCTGCACACATAGGACGTCAACAGGATTTTCGGTTAGCCACTGGACAACGTGATCTAAACGAGTCCGAATGGAATTGACATTCCAGGTCGCAATTTTCATGAGTGAGCCATCAGCAATTTGCGGTCAGCTATCAGCTTAAGACAAACTGGCAATAACATCTTGAGGATCGCAGCGACAATAGATGCGTTGTGTAAGGGCAAATGGCGATTCGCCCCTACGCATAATCAGAATGGGATACCGATCGCCCCCTGTTCGCGTCTGTTGCTCTTCTCGATCGTCTGATTGATGATCGGGTCGATCGTCCTGTTGTTCCTCAGGTCGATTGTCTTGTTTCTCTTTTTCGGGTTCGATAATGCAACCAATAAAGTCGCCATCTGCCTCAAATCTACCGCCTCTTGCTTCACATAACTGCTTAAAGTCGCGGCATTGTTCTCGCCAATCGCGCCCATTGCTAGATTGACATTTTTCTTCTGCTTCTGAGAAGGCGGCTTCCTCGGCTTTACGGCGTTCTTCTTCGGCACGTTGGCGTTCCTCGGCTTCGGCTTGTCGGCGTTGTTCCGCTTCGATCGCCACAATTTGAGCGTCTGACTCCTGCACAATGTCTACCGCTTGGGCTTGCCAATGGGGGGTAGAAAGTGCGTTTGCTTTCTCTCTGGCACGATACCAGTCTCCATCGTCAAAAGCTTGTTGGGCTTCTTGGAAGCGAGTTTCGTTGGTTGACCACTCAGATTTCCACTGGTCGATCGTGGCTTGGAGTTGCTGCGCGACTGAGGTGCGGGAGGGGATGGCTTGCGTTAGGGCGATCGCATCCTCCAGGCGACCCTCGTCTGCATATAGCCTTATGGCTTGCTGAAGTAGATCAGTAGCCCACTGCTCGATCAGCAGTTCCAATTCTTGAGCGATCGCACGTTCCGAGGGGATGACGCTAACGGCTTCGATCGCCTCCTTGAAGTTCCCCTCAGATGCCTGCTGCTTCGCCTGAGTGAGCAATTCTCCGGCGCAGTTATCTAACAGAACTTGAGCATTATCATGGGCGGGTTGAACATTGGGCACCCTTGTGGCTATGTTGATGCACTCTGCATATTCACCATCTGCCTTCAATTGCTCCATATTCGCCAAGGTCGTCTGCGCTTTGTGATGCAAAAACCCCAACGCCACGCCATAACCAACGATCGTACTGGCAACAGCCGCACCGACGCTGATCCTAAGCCAGCGCAACACTTTTTCTCTGGAGGGGGAAGTAACTGGGAGCTTAATTTGGGGCGATCGTCCCGGTGCTGGAAACATCCGTAATACGGGAAGAGTTGCCAGAATCGAGGGTCGTTGGAGGGAAGATTGAGGCAAAGCAAGAACAGGGACTAGATCAACTGGCGGTCGAGTTGGAAGATTAGATACTTTACCCACTTCATTAGGGTAGGTTTCGTTTGTCTCTGGAACCGTTACGAGGGCAGTATTCTCGCTCGTTTCGGGAGTTTCCAAGAGATCCAACCAATCTTGAACCGATTGAGGACGATCTGACGCCTCGATCGCCATCCCTTGAAGGATTGCCTGATGCGTTCGATCGCTGATTCTAGAATTAAGCGGCTGGGGTGGTTTGAGAGGATCATCATTATATTTGAGAAAGTGATATGCCCGGATCTGGGAATCGATAGGGACTTGCCCCGTGAGCAGCGTATATAGCGTGGCGGCTAGAGCGTAGACATCGGTATGCGCTCCGCGTGGCGCATGGGAATCATATTGCTCGATTGGGGCATAGCCATTGGACAAGAAAGCGGTGTGCGTCTGGAGCGAGTTGGGGGTAAATTCGCGGGCAATCCCAAAATCCAGCAGAACGGCTTGCGCGGGGAACGATCGCACCATAATATTCTGGGGTTTCACGTCTCGATGGAGCAATCCATTCCGATGCATCACGGTCAGTGCATCGCCAATTTGCTGCACATATCGTAGTGCCTCTGCTTCTTCCAAAATTCCCTGCCTGCGAACCCAACTGGCGAGATCTTCCCCGTCGATGTATTCCATCACCATGCACCATAATCCTGCCTGCTGGAAGACACGATGAATCTGCACAATATGAGGATGGGTGCATTTTGCCAGCCAAAGCGCCTCATTGACAAAATCTTGCTGGAGCTGGTCGAACTGCGGATGACGAAGCATCTGGTTATTGAGGCGCTTAATCACCACCAGATTGCCCTTATCATCTTTAGCGCGGTATGTGATGCCAAATCCGCCCTCACCTAACACCGCTTCGATCGTGTATTTACCGTCCTGTAGTCTTTGCCCGATCGCCCAACTCATGGTTCCGGCTCAAGAACTGAATACTCCAGCTTAGAGTTAAACATTTGGAAACGCTATACCGCAACCTATCACAACTCAAATCAGATTGCTATAGTGTTGCAGAGGACAGTTCTGCATCGTTCGATCGTTACGTTTTCGGCAACATACAGCCGTTTCCCCTTGCATAAGCCACCCACCCACCCATCCACCCATCCACATGCAATTGGTTTACTCATCTGAAAATCGCTGTAATTCGGCTAGATGCCACTCGTTGTCTCTCGGACGATCGGATCAAGGAGTCTGTTTTTGATTACCCGCTTCATTGTCGATCGCACCACTCAGTGGGGCAAGTGTTCCGTCAAGCGTTCAGGAGATATGACTGCCATGAAAACCCCTCCATCCGTCAAAACTTCTCCCTTATGGAATCTGCTGCGCTGGATTATTCAGCCGTTGGAACTACTGGATGAGTGTAACCATCGCTACGGAGACTGCTTTACCATTTCATTCGGCAGTATTGCTCCACTGGTGTTTTTCAGTGATCCCAAGGCGATCGAACAGATCTTTGCGGCTAATCCCAATCTGTTTGATTCTGGTCGAGCAAATTGGATTTTGCGATCGACATTGGGGGATCACTCGTTGTTGTTGCTGGATGGCGATCGTCATCATCGTCAGCGCCAACTCCTGATGCCACCCTTCCACGGCGAACGGATGCGAACCTATGGGCAATTGATCGGTCAAATCACTGAGAAAGTCACCAATCACTGGCAAGTTGGCAAACCGTTCATCGTTCGTCCCTTCATGCAGGAGATTTCGATCCAAGTGATTCTGCAAGCGGTGTTCGGACTCACAGAAGGCGATCGGCTTCGTCAGCTAAAGCAACACCTTGATGCCATGCTGAAGTTGACTACGACTCGCTTCGGGTTTGCGATGGCATTCTTTCCCATCCTTCAGCGAGATTTTGGGGCGTGGAGTCCGGGTGGACAGTTTGTGCGAATTATGCAGGCGATCGACCAACTGCTCTACGCGGAAATTCAGGAGCGACGTGAGAACCTTGACCCTTCCCGAACTGACATCCTCAGCCTGTTGCTGACCGCACGGGACGAAGCCGGACAGTCGATGACCGATCTAGAACTGCGCGATGAGTTGATGACGCTGTTGGTCGCCGGACATGAAACCACTGCCACCGCAATCACATGGGCACTTTACTGGATTCATTCTCTACCAGAGGTGAAAGCAAAACTGATGGCGGAATTAGCAAGTTTGGAAACTGATCCAGAACCAATGACGATCGCCCGTCTTCCTTACCTCAATGCAGTTTGCTCCGAGACTCTGCGAATTTATCCGGTTGGCTTCATTGCTGAACTTCGTCTCCCCAAAGAACCCGTTCGAGTGCAGGATTATGAGTTTGGCACTGATGTGGCATTAGTGCCCTGCATCTATCTGACCCATCATCGGAAAGACTTGTATCCAGAATCCAAACAGTTCAGACCGGAACGATTCTTGGAGCGATCGTTTTCAGCCTTCGAGTTTTATCCTTTTGGCGGCAGTAATCGTCGTTGTATTGGTGCAGCGTTTGCTTTGCTTGAGATGAAACTGGCACTGGTGACGATTTTGTCTCGCTACCAGCTAGCACTGGCAGAGGAGCGTCCGGTGATCCCGATTCGACGTGGAGTGACGATCGCGCCGAGAGGCGGGATTCGCATGGTAATGACAGGTCAACGGTTCACCCAGGAGAAAGCTGCACCCGCTTTTGTATCAGCATGATCTTGGATTATTGGACATTAAGCACTATCACGCTGTCTTAATGTCTGTCTTAATGTCTTGGTAAGCTCAACTAGAACCGTTTCGGGCAGGTGATGTCTGATCTTGCAGCGCCCTATCCAGAATTCGTCTGGCAGCCTCCGCTTGCTCTCTCGCTTCCCGATAGCGAATGTTAGATTGAGCGAAGGTTTTGAGCAACTTGAAGCCTTCTTTGAGACTAGAAACATCTGCTTCGGTGATGGGCTGATCGCTGAATAACAATTCAATTTGTTGGCGAATTTTCAGCGCGTCTTGCTTTAGTTCCTGCGTCTTCAATTTGAGGGTGGCAAGATTACTGAGTAACTGGATGGCTTGCGTGACCTCATCGTCTTGCAAGTTAGTTTCTGGATTGGAGAGTTCTTTCACTTCAACAAATTGTTCAGGGCTGAATCCATTGGGCAACTTGGAAGGTAGCTCATCGTTGTCCATCATCTCGACTAAGCGATCCATTGCTTTTTCTCTAGACTTACGAGAATCTTTGCCAGTGATGCTGATGATGACTTCGGGGTGTTCTGCCAACGTGTACTGAACCATAGGTGTCTCAGGGGGATGAGGTTAGTATTTTTGAACTAATTCTAGTCTAGATAGCAGACTGAATGTTAGAAAACACAATTCGTATAATTTTTCCGTATCATATCAAATCCAGTTAATCCGTTATTGGATTATGCGTTAAGAGCAAACCCCCGATCGCCCTTACACAAAGTATCTATTCAAGCCGATTTCATATCAGTGAATTCTCAGGCGAAGGATTGAGAAAATAAATAATTTATGCCGAAATTCTCGTTATCACTTATGGAATTCATTGAGTCTTTAATTAATACACTGATAAGTGGCGGAGTTAAATTTCGAGCGCCATACTGGTCATCATCTGGTTATCCTTATTTCTTTAAGGAAATCAGCGATCGCCAAGACAAGGTACGATACACATAGTTAATAGAAATTAACAAACTAGCAATGGTAGAACGCCCAATTAAAAAATCTGAGCGGCAAGCTCAACCCACTCCGGACAGCAGCGTTGATTCAATACCGCAGTCATCTGAAAAACCTAAGCCAATTCGCGCTGCTGAGCGTAAAGATCGAGAGCAAGACCTCGATCGAGGGACTGAGCAAGAAACTGATCGAGGAACTGATCGAGATAGTGAGCGAGGAACTAATCGAGATAGTGAGCGAGGAACTGATCGAGATAGAGAAAGGGACGGAAATAGAGGTAGAGAGCGGGATAGGGATGGAGATAGGGGTAGAGAGCGAGATAGGGACAGGGACAGAGATAGAGACCGAGGCAAAGGTAAAGGCAGAAAAGGGTTTAAGGAGGATGTGAAGCCTGCTGGCAATCCGGCGCTAATGCGAGGACCTAAACCTGCCAAACCTCAACCGCCTGTAGCGGAAGAAAGTCCGGTGGAGGAAGGTTTATCTGATGCTGAGTCTGTTGCAGTCCTGGAAGCAAGCTCTGAGGACAATTCAGAAACACCACCGGAGAACGAGTAGTTTATCGTTGGCGATCGGTCATTCTCAGGCACTTCCCCACGTTTCAGCCCTCCAACGCAAGGAGACACTGGAGGGGAAGTTTTGGTGTAGCCGTTTTCAGAACCGCTATTCTTCATGCTGTATGTATGAAGAGAGGAGTCGGGGTGGCTCAGATTACGGAATTTTGTGGGAGGAGATGTGTCTTTTCCTTGAAGCGTGCCCCCATTTGAAGCGAAATCATTTCCATGAACACCTCCAGTAAGCGACGAAGAACGATCCTTTTGTTAGCCGCGAACCCCAAACACTCAACGCCACTGCGGTTAGATGAAGAGATCAAGAAAATCGGTCAAGGGCTGGAACGATCGAAACACCGACAACGGTTTCAGCTCGTGGAACGCTGGGCGGTGACCCCGAGAGACTTGCAACGATCGATTCAAGACTTGGAACCGCAAATTGTGCATTTTTCCGGACATGGGGAAGGCGAGGATGGCTTGTTGTTGGAAGATGAAACGGGCAAGGCGAAGTTGGTAGGAGCCAGGGCGCTCGCCAGTTTGTTCCGCTTGTTTCAGGATCAGGTAGAGTGTGTGGTGCTGAATGCCTGTTATTCGGATGTACAGGCCAAGGCGATCGCGGCGCATGTCCCCTATGTGATTGGCATGAACCAGGCGATCGGGGATAATGCAGCGCGTGAGTTTGCGATCGGCTTTTATGATGCGCTGGCCGCCGGACAATCGATCGAGTTTGCTTATCGAAGTGGCTGTGTCAGCATTGAGCTAGCCGGAATTCCCGAAGCGTTGACCCCAGTATTGATCCCGCGATCGGCTTCTCAAGCGGAGACAGAACCGAACTCCGCCCCCCTAACGGAACCGAGCCAGCCCAGTCAAAGTCCCCCACCCCTCGTAGGATGGGCAAAGCAGCGCGTGCCCATTCCTGTAAGTGGAGGCGATGATTTAGGGGGCAAAAATCCAGCGATGACCGATGCAGACGAGTTGGAAAGTCCGGAGGGTTGCGTGGGCTTACACTCGCGCTTGTATGTCGATCGTCCGCCGATCGAATCGGATTGTTACGCCACGGTTCTGAAACCAGGGGCCTTAATTCGGGTGAAAGCGCCCCGGCAGATGGGGAAGACTTCGCTGATGCAGCGGATTTTGCATCAGGCAGCGCAGCAGGGACAACGAACTGCCTATCTGAATTTTCAGACGGCGGATGCTGAGTTTTTGGAGAGCATTGACCTGTTTTTGCAATGGTTTTGTGCCAGCATTACCAATGAATTGAATTTAGACGATCGCCTCCCTGAATTCTGGAACGGGGTGTTGGGCAGCAAGAACAAATGCTCGAATTATTTTCAGCGATATTTACTGCCGACGATCGCCGAACCCTTGACGCTGGGATTAGATGAAGTCGATCAGGTGTTTCAGCATTTGCCCATTGCTCAAGATTTCTTTGGGTTACTGCGGGCATGGCATGAGCGGGGCAAGGATGATCCGCTTTGGCAAAAGTTGCGCTTGGTGATCGTGCATTCTAAGGAGGTGTATATTCCGTTGAATATCAATCAATCGCCGTTTAATGTGGGATTGCCGATCGAATTACCAGAGTTGAATCCAGCCCAGGTGAGGGATCTGGTGCAGCGGCATGGATTGCCCTGGTCGAATGTAGAAATTGAGCAACTGATGGGCATGGTGGATGGGCATCCGTATCTGGTGCGGAAAGCCTTATATGAACTGACTCGTGGTAGCCTGACGTTGGCGCAATTTTTGCAGATTGCCCCGACTGAGGAAGGGCTGTATGGCGATCATTTGCGGCGGCATTTGTTGAATGTGACGGCGGATGAACCGCTGGAGGCGGCGATGCGGCAGGTGGTGGCGATCGATCAGCCGGTGCGGATTGAGTCGAGTTTGGCGTTTAAGTTGCGAAGTATGGGATTGGTGAAGCTGCATCGCAATGATGTCTTGCCGCTCTGTAATCTGTATCGGCTGTATTTCTGCGATCGTCTGGAGGTGCCATCATGACTAGCTCACCGCCGATCGTGGAGTTTCAGGTGGGGGGCAGTTTGCCGATCGAGGCCCCAACTTATGTGGAACGACAGGCGGATCAGCAGTTTTATCAGGGATTGAAAGCAGGTGAATTTTGCTATGTGTTCAACTCGCGGCAGATGGGCAAATCCAGTTTGCGGGTGCGGACGATGCGGCGCTTGCAGCAAGAGGGGATTGCTTGTGCGGCGATCGATATTACGGCGATCGGCACCTCCGATATTACGCCGGAACAGTGGTATGCCGGATTGATCGATTCGCTGGTCGGCAGTTTTGAACTCTATACCCAGTTTGATTTGGAAGCCTGGTGGCAACAGCAAGGCTTATTGTCGCCCGTGCAGCGGTTCAGCAAGTTTTTGGCAGAAGTCTTGCTGAGCCGAATTGAGTCGCCGATCGTCGTGTTCATTGATGAAGTGGACAGTGTATTGACGCTGCCGGGCGGACAGCCGTTTCTGACCCAGAAAGTCTGTCGCTTGATCTGGCAATCTGAAGAGTTTCCGTCGATCGCCCCTGCTGCCGAATGGGTTGCCCATCTAGTACAGTCCAAAATTATCGACAACTGGGAGTCCCAGGATACGCCAGAGCATTTGAAAACCATTCGCGATCGCCTCTTACGCGGAACCGGACGGCGCACCGGGCGACTCTTGGGACTCTATCAGCAAGTGATTCAGCTGCGATCGATTCCGGCTGATGATACGCCAGAACAGAGAGATCTACGGCTGACGGGCTTAGTGGTGGAGCGAGATGGAGCGTTGCGCGTCTATAACCCGATCTATGCGAATGTGTTTAACTCCACCTGGATTGACTCCGTATTGGCAGGATTGCGCCCCTATGCCGAGGCGATCGTCGCCTGGGAAGCATCGGCACAACAGGATCAGTCACGCTTGTTGCAAGGACAGGCATTACGCGAGGCACAAGCCTGGGCAGAGGACAAGAGTTTGAGCGATCGTGATTACCAGTTTTTGCGAGCCAGTGAACGAGCCAGTGAAGAAACAGAGCGACGGGCAATCCAGGTGGCGTTGGATGCTCAGACGGAAGCAAACCGGATTTTAACCAAAGCCAAACAACGCGCCTTTTGGATTAGCAGAATATCAGTTTTTATCCTCACCGTACTATCAGTTGTAGCTGTTCTAGAATCAAAGCGGCTTCAGTCTGAGGTTGCAGTTAGAGAAGTGCAGCTAAAAGTAGACTCTTCAGAAGACTCGTTCTCGACTGGACAAATATTTCGAGCTTTATTAGAGAGTTTGCAAGCAGGTCAAAACCTGAACCGATTAGACAAAGCTAATAGAAACCGCGAAGGTCTTCAAATGGAGGTCATAGCTGTTCTGCTCAAAGCAGTTTTTTCTGTTAAAGAACGCAATAGCCTAGAGCATGAGAATTTAGTAAGTAGCAGCATCTTTAGTCCGGATGGTGAGACGATCGCCTCTGGTAATGAGGATGGTGTTATCAAGCTGTGGAATCCAGAGAATGAACAAGAACTTCAAATTTCCTCCAAGCAACAGGCTTCAATCAGCAGCATCAACTTTAGTCCAGATGGCAAGATGATTGCTTCCGGTAGTCGTGATGGTACTATCAAACTGTGGAATCCAAAGAATGGACAGGAACTTCAACCTTTCTCTAGGCAACAGGCTTCAATTAGCAGCATCAATTTTAGTCCAAACGGCAGAATGATTGCTTCTGGTAATGGAGATGGCACTATCAAGCTGTGGAATATTGAGAGTAGACAACTACTGAAAACCCTCACTGGGCATCAGGCATCGGTTTTGAGCATTAGTTTTAGTCCAGATGGCAAGATGATCGCCTCTGGTGGTTATGACCGCACTATCAAGTTGTGGAATGTCGAGAGTGGGCAAGAAGTGCAAACCCTTACTGGGCATGAGACAGCGATTTGGAGCATCAGCTTGAGTCCAGATGGAACAATGATTGCTTCTGGTAGTCGTGACAGCACTATCAAGTTGTGGAATATCGAGAGCGGGCAAGAAGTACAAACCCTCACTGGGCATCAAGATGTAGTCAGCAGTGTGAGTTTCAGTCCCGATGGCAAGACGATCGCCTCTGGTAGCCATGACCGCACTATTAAGTTGTGGAATATCGAGAGCAAGCAACCACTGCAAACTCTCGCTGAATATCCTGATTTCGATCGACTGATGACACTGGGGTGTCAGTGGATAGAGGATTATCTGAAGTCGCATCCAGACGATCGGGCGTTGTGTGAGGGGTATTTGCCGTCAGGGGTTGAGTTGAGTCGCCGTAGATAATCTCGAACTCCCACAGATAACCTCTCGGTGGTCGGCTCCAACGATTCTTTGTTGCATCTACGGTCAGCACGGGTGAAGAAGCAACTGTAGATGACCACGATTCCAACTGCTCTGCGTTGATCGGTAAATCACAGATTCTTGCATAATCTCTCTCAGCCTTGTGCAGATTCGTTCAGTTGTTGCTGAAGCTGTTGCACTTCTTCGATCGATAATCCTGTGCCACGAGCGATGATTTCGCATGTATGCAAAAACTCGAGACAATCTACAAAGGACTCTCGATCGGCAATGGTTAGTTCACAACTTTGTCCGAGTTCATTTCACAACCAAAGTTATCCCGGCAGTGAAACTAGGGATTTTGGAAGTTGGGTTGTCATGGATAACTATTCTCAATTCGTTATACCTTCTAACCCATATTTATGAGGGCATTCAGCCTTCCTTATCCAACGGAACCAGTGCCACTACAAACCTAACCAATCTCGCAAGGATTGCTCAAGCTGGCTAGCATCAACCTCAGCCAACTGACCGATCGCTTTGATCACCAAACTTTCATGCACCGTATACACGCCTCTTTTGACTGCGGTTGCTACGTTCAATCCTGCTGCTGCCCACTCAGACAACACAAACTCCCCTGTCAATAGATAAATTGTTTTGCTTGTCAAAGGAGTAATGAGAATGTCAGCAATTCTCAGTTTGAAAAAAGCTGTTCAAGCGCGCGCAATATCGGTATTGTAAGGACATCTGAGAGAGTCAAGAGAGCCAGAATCGTTGAGTGAGCAGGGATTGTTTAACACAATCGTCGATT
>JAAUSF010000143.1 GCA_012033255.1 Cyanobacteria bacterium RU_5_0 | reverse complement strand
AACTGCTCCAGAAACTGTCGTTCTTCTTCACTCAATGTAACGATGTATTTCTTAACCATTAGTTTGATGTAAATGCTTTCCTCCACTATATCATTACCCGCCAAAATTTCTCTGACAGACTACTAGTGTTGCGTCGATTCCAAAGTTCTGCCAGCCCAGGCACCCCAGTCGCAAACTGCTCCATTTCCGGCACTTCTCGCTCCGGTACCCCAAACTCCAAACTGTTGAAGCAGAAAATATTACCGTGCCCATCTTCGTTCATCACCATGTTCATCCGAGCCGCTTTCCGCAAGTCTGGATCAACATCAATTCCCCAGATCTTGTTACGCGCATATTCCTTTAACTTCAACTCAATCCGCTTGCGCTCACTGGGCACTGGCAAATCTGGATCTCCACCGGCTTCTGCCAACAATTTTCGGCGAACATGGTTCAACACAATGACAAGAAATCCACCACTGCCACATGCCGGGTCCAGGATCAAGTCGTTCGGACCTGGATCGATCATCTCCACCATCATGCGAATCATATTCCGAGGCGTGAAGAACTGTCCCCGTTCCCGCTTCAGGGTATTAGAGGTAATGGCTTCATAGGCAAGTCCTTTGGCATCGGTATCTGTCCCTAGCAGAGAATACCGAGAAATCTCAGTGGCAACAAAAACCAGTGCCCGGTCGTTGAGTTCAATCCGCTCACTGCCGTCAAAAACATCTTTGTACTCTTCATTTTTGACTCGCTCAAACAGGCGGTTAATCCGCTCTACCACCCGTTTGCGCCCTTCTTCAGTATTCGCCTCTGTCGCTCCCACAAAAAACAACCGCAAGCTCTGCTGCTCATCTAGAATCTTGCAAAAGATCAGATTCAGCAGTTGCCAGAAGGCGCGATCGCCTCGCATACTCTGATTGCCATATAAATAGTCATGGGCGCTCTTAAACGCCCGCAGTAAAGATTCCTTTGTCGCAATCCGCAGTGGACGACGGTTGGCATCTTCTAATTCTTCTAAAGACTCATCGGGTGCTGGAAAATCTGTAAGTTCTTCAGTTTCAATAAATTGGTTTCGTGGATTTCTGAACGCACGAAAGAAGGCGAGACGATCACCATTCGTCCAGGCACCATAGAGATTAATAACTGAACTGGATTGCTGCTGCGCTAAGTAAGACAGCAAGTTCTTGAGTCCCTCAACACCCTGATTTTTATTCTCTGGCTGCGTTCCTTTCTTGGCAACCATGACGACCCGAATGATGTCCTCATCCGTTCGCGTCTCCCCAGAGGTTCCGGTCTTATACACAACCAGCGCTGCCCGACGAGTCAGGCTCTTTTTCTTTCCGGCAGTCTCATCGTAGTCGCTAATGCGAAACGACAGATCCCGTGCCATGTTTGCCAAGTCCACCCGGTACTCTCGGTGAAGCTGGTCAATTAAATCTTGGATAATCGTTTCTTCGGGAGTAACCTTGCGGCGCTCCTGAGTTAACTTACAAATAATCTCATCTTCAGGAACTGGCTCCTCAGTCAATTCCTCCTCGTCAAGTATTAAATCCTCATTCGGCTCATTTGTCTCCTCAGCAGCCTCTTGAGGTGCCGTACTTTTCTTTCGACGCGCCATACTCCTTCCACCTTAACCATCATTCGCTAAATCCAACTTTGAAAAAAGCTGGAAAGCCCAACAAGAAAGCATACCCCAGGTTAATGTCTTTTCCCAGGATCAAAAGCTTTTGTTTCGGCTTAGATACATGATTGGTTAAACTCCCGGAGCCTAGAAACATCCCGAATAGTCACTGAACCAATGCTTCTATCTCTTTCAATAACGCTTCTAGGCGATCGCGTTTCTCCTGATCCTGCCATGCAGATGTCTTTTTGAGCTGACGGCTCACAGCATTGAATCGCTTTAGGTAGTCGGGAGGCTGAGAAGCAGTGTTCTGTGATTGCGAAAGCTGTTTAATACGGTCACGAATATCTCTAATCGAAAGATCTTGGGCGATCGCAGCTTGAAGCAGGTCTTGACGCTGCCCTTCATCCTTAACCCGTCCTATGGTTTGCGCCTTCGTATACTCAATTTTGCCTTGCTGAAGCGCCTCAAGTACTTCTTCAGGCAGGTTACGTAAAGGCAAGCGATGCTTCACAAACGACTGCCAACTCATTCTTCCCAGTGCATTGAATACCTCTTCGACAACCTCTTCTTCCTGAACCACAACGTTGTGGTTCAAATTTCGAGTTGATTCATTCTGCATTCGATATAGGAGAGACACTACTTCCTGGACAGACAACTCCAATCGAATCGCTAGTAGCTGTAAGATCCCTTCCGTCTCCTCAACCGGGTTTAAATCCTCCCGTTGCAGATTTTCAACCAGCGTGATTTGAAGTGCCTGCTGGTCACTTAGCTCAAGAATAGTAGCAGGGACCTCTATTAAACCTGCTCCCTGAGCTGCTCTATAACGTCGCTCCCCCGCAATTAACTCGTATTCCCCAGGTTTTCCTGGCATCGAACGAACCAACAGATTCTCTAAGATGCCGTACTCCTGCACAGAAGCAGTAAGCTGCTCCATCTTCTGAGGATCAAAGTAGCGTCTGACCTGCTCAGGCTTGCGATGGATCTGAGTGATCGGCAAAAAATTCTTGGGTTCACTAGGCTCAGTCGGAGCCAATTCTTCAGTATTGGAACCGAATAGCCTAGTTAAATCAATGCTTCCCCCATAGGGTTTATCCTTTTTAGAAGCTTTGGAATGTGTCATAGAAGTTCAAGTCCATGAATAATCTGATTCATCGCTTTAAGCGCGGGATGCTTTTTGTCATACAGGGCTAGAGGCAGATGTTCTTCTGATGCATCTGCAAAGATTGTAGACCGTGCGATCGGGGAATAAACTGTCGCCACTGCTGAAAGCTGTTCTTGGATCGCTGCCAATGTCCGCTCATCATGAGAATTTCGCTGATCATACATGTTGGTACAAATCCGGCGATCGCAAGGTCTCGGTTTGGACGTGCCCGCACCAGTTTAATCGTGTCAAATAGCTGTTGCACCCCATTAAATGCCTTGTACTGAGATTGAATTGGTACCAAAACATGAGTTGCCGCAACCAGCGAAATATAAGCCAAATTACCCAAACTCGGAGGACAGTCGATCAAAATAAAATCATACTGCTCTTGAACGGGCAAGAGTGCCTCCCTCAAACGAAAGTCACTCATCACGGCTGACATCAATTCACGCTCTGCTAAAGCAAGTCCCAAGTTAGCAGGAACTAAATCAACCCCAGGTGTGCCATCTTCTTGTTGCGTCTGAGCATAAATCCCCTTATGAACAGGCAATGGCTCATCCTGCAAAATAGCGTGATAAATCGTTTTGTCTAATTCATAGGGATCAAGACCCATAAATATCGTGAGAGAAGCCTGTGGGTCCATATCCACCACAAGAACTTGATAGTAATCTCCTTTCTTCTTACTCCGTTTCTTCGTCTTCACATCCAACCGCTTACAACAAGCAATCATGTAGCCAAGTTGATTGACAAGAGAGGTCTTGCCAACCCCACCAGCCTGATTAAACAAAGCAATAATCCGACTCATTCAAGTTTTTCCAAGTATTAGAGTAAGTCAATTTTTGAACCACAACGTTGTGGTTCAACTACAAAGCCCACTTTTGAACAATTCTGAAACACCCCTTCGGCATGGGGATCATCAAAAATAGCAACAAAACTTTAAGCGAAACTAGGTTCACTACGAACCTGTACGCAGGACTGAGAGCAGTGTCCAAAAAACCTCTTCAGTATTAATCAGACCAAATATATCTGATAATATTTTACGCTTTGCTTTTCTCAAGCGGGAGCCTGTTTCCTTGGCAAACCCATTGGGTCTGATTAAGGATCATAATCTACCCCATTGCCAGTCCTCAAGCACTGGTCATAGAAATAACCGTTCTACATCGCACGTAAACCCTGGCAATACAGGAGAGGTTAAATGATCACCCGGAAATAGCGTACAGACCAATTGCAACAGCCCAGCCTGACGGCGATAGACTTCGACTTGTTTCAAGCGCCAGTCCAGAATCCAATAGTCCTGTACACCTCGACTGGTATATAGCTTAAGCTTGGTTTCGCGGTCTCGCCGTTCATTGTCTATGCCAGGAGAGAGAACTTCGACAATCAATTCAGGAGCGATGGTCAAATGCCCTGCTTCATCCAGAGAATAGGTCAGACGCTCTTTGCTAATCCAGACTACATCCGGGATCACGTTATCGGCATCGGTGAAGATCACGCCAGGGGTGGCAACGGTTTCCCCCAAATGGGTGGCATAGGACCAGTTCCTCAGTTCAGCAGCGGTGTTGGTGATCGCCTTTTGATGTTCCCAGTGAGGTGCCCTGGTCACAAGCAACTCTCCATCAATAATTTCGTAGCGATTGCTGCTTTCGGGAAGCAGTTCAAGGTCGGTGGTCGTCCACCGCACAGGCGGATCGGTGGTCTGGCTCATGATCATCTCTGATAAGAACTAAAACCATTGTAACTAGGGGATTCGATCGAAGAACGGCTTTTACTTCAAGGCTTGCTTGCTTCAAAATCCTATACAGCATTGATTATGGAAAAATTTACTGACCAGAACTGTGAACAGTCCTCCCTCTGGCAACCGCTGAAGATCCGTAATTTTCGGCTCCTATTTATCGGTGAAAGTGTTTCCAATGTGGGTGATCAGTTCTATATTGGTGGCCTTACCCTGGCTCACGCTTCAGTTAACGGGGTCTCCCCTTGATTTGGGAGCCGTACTGACGGCAGTTGCCATATCCCAAACAGATGCTACATCACGATTGTTCGACTGCATAAATAACTTTGTATGTTCTCAAAATTTCATACCGTCGATAAGGATTCTTCAAGTACTTTTTATTCACTAGATCAACCTTAACGTCCAAACATGGCTTCAATTTCTGCGTGCATCTTCATCCAATCATCATTTGCTTTCTATCTCCGTAGTATCACTAGGTCTGCGGGCAGCGACTCTATACTTACTCCTCTGTCCAGTTTTCGGGGTACATCATACTTACAGCACGGGCAGTCGCAGCCGCCGTATCGATCGCTTCTGCTCATGGCATCAAGGTTGATGCTCCCCGTGTGCTTGCGAATGCTTACTCAGTGCGGGTTCATTTACACCCTGCCCCCCAACGCGGTTGCTGGCTTTACAAGAAAGAGGTAGCAATGAATATAAAAATACGAAAAGAAGTTACTTCTGATGTTGCGGACATCAAGGCATTGACAACAGCCGCATTTCTCAATGCTCCCCATACTAGCCACACTGAGCAGTTTATTGTTGATGCCTTGCGTAACTCAGGGAACTTGACCGTTTCTCTCGTCGCGGAGGCGAATGGACAAATCATTGGACATGTTGCTGTATCTCCGGTTTCCATTTCCGATGGGAGTCAGGGTTGGTATGGACTTGGGCCGATCTCTGTAGCTCCGGAACATCAAGGCGTTGGAATTGGGTCACAACTTATGAGACAGGCATTGGCTACTCTACGCGAGCTTGGTGCGTTTGGGTGTGTATTAGTTGGTGAACCTAAATACTACAGCCGTTTTGGTTTCAAGGCGGAGCCAAATCTTGTTCTACCCAATGTTCCACCTGAATACTTCCAGGCAATTTCGTTCGGCGCACGAGTACCCAGTGGATTCGTCTCATACCATGAGTCATTTAGCGTACAGGGTTAACAACGTTGCAGAGGACTGACAATGAGGGTCGATTCGTAGCAAAGGTTAGCCGATGGTTTTGTATCGCTCTCTCGACAGGACACTGGTTTCAACTTGATCTTCCTCCGAACTGGACTGAAACCCTTCAAGCCGACCCACATGCGCGGACATCGAGCAGATGGTCTATTGCTTGTTTTTGTGGTAGATGACATCGATCGCGAATATGCGCGATTGTAAGCCGAAGGGGTGACAATTACGACTGCGATCGAAACCGAACCCTGGGGTGAACGATTTTTTCAGGTTACAGATCCAAATGGTGTTGTACTTCAACTGGTTCAATGGATGACCAATTCGGATACTCAACCATACACTTTTGAACAGGATCGAATTTCACAAATGGAGAGAACGCAATGACAGCGTAATTAACACTCTTAGTTTTCTTCACCTGACTGGGTGAGTCATCTGGGTGAAGCGAGTGGGGGAAACGATCGCTACCCTAAGAGGGTTATGGCAAATGGGGGAAGCACGATGTTCTACATCCATATTCTGAACCAACCTCTATGTCAAAAATTAAATTCTACAATTCCTAACTCGACTACAGAACTGGAACAGAAATCGCCGGTGCAGTATCACCAGATGGAAGTGAAAATGATACATCAGAGAATCAGAGAAAACTATCACTTGGAGCGGCGTTCTCCCATCTAGAAACGGAATGGTTAATTGAGCTTGAAGCTGAAGCAGTGCTGCCGAACCACGTATGAAACATTCAGGAAAATGACGATGAACCTACGTCCTGCCACCTCTGCTGATTTGGCTTTACTGCAACATTGGGATGAGCAACCTCATGTGATTGCCTCAGACCCGAACGACGATTGGCATTGGGAGGTAGAACTCGATCGCGCCCCTGATTGGCGAGAACAATTGATTGCTGAGATCGAGGGTCGTCCGATCGGATTTATCCAGATTATCGATCCAGCCCGTGAGGAAAGCCACTATTGGGGTGATATCGCAGTGAATCTTCGCGCTATCGACATTTGGATTGGTGAAGAGATTGATTTAGGCAAAGGTTATGGAACGAAAATGATGCAGCTTGCTCTATCCCGCTGTTTCACTGATCCGACTGTGACGGCTGTACTTGTTGATCCACTGGTCAGCAATGCTCGCGTTCACCGTTTCTATGAACGATTTGGCTTTCAGTGTGTCGATCGCCGACAATTTGGTGACGATGATTGCTTTGTTTATCGCCTCAACCGGGAAGATTGGCAATCTGAAACCATTAAGCGATTCTGAATCGACTTGGCGTGCTGCTAGCAAGCAGTATCCTGTTTATCCCCTGGGCATTATATTGGCGACTACTTTTTCCTTGATCGAGTGATTGAGGTCTTTACTTTATGCGTAATGATTACACTATTACGGTTAGGAGAAAATTATGGTATCAGGCATGATGGTCGAAGGCAAATGGATAACTGAAGGGAATGAGGGAGATCAGAGAGATCAGAGCGGTCGGTTTAGTCCCATGCCGACAACGTTTCGCGATCGCGTCACCGCCGATGGATCTAGCAAATTCAAGACAGAAGCAGGACGCTATCACCTCTATGTTGCCCTAGCATGTCCGTGGGCACATCGCACCTTTATTATGCGAGAACTCAAAGGATTGAATGGTGCCATCTCAGTCTCGATCGTCGATCCGATTATGAGCGACAAGGGCTGGAAGTTTTCTGAAGCACCGGGAGCCATTCCTGACTCGATGAATCATGCTCAATATTTGCAAGAGATCTATGTGAAAGCTGATCCTAAATACACCGGGCGAGTTACCGTTCCGGTGTTATGGGACAAGCAAACTCAAACCATCGTCAACAACGAATCTCGTGAAATCGTTCGCATGTTTGATGTAGAGTTTGCAGAATTGGCACCACAGAAAATAGACTTATATCCACGCGACCTCCAGCAACAGATTGATGCAACGATCGATGCAATTTATATGCCAATTAATACCGGAGTATATCGCGCTGGTTTCGCGACTTTGCAAGCAGCTTACGAAGAGGCGGTAACTGAACTCTTCGAGCATTTAGATCAATGGGAAGCCATTCTGAGCCAGCAACGCTATTTATGCGGTACTCAACTCACTGAAGCGGATATTTGTATGTTTACCACGCTATATCGCTTTGATTCGGTGTATCACGGTCACTTTAAGTGCAATTTGCGGCGAATTCTTGACTATCCAAATCTCTGGAATTATCTCAAGGATCTCTATCAGCGTCCTGAGTTCAAAGCGACGTGCAATCTAGATCATACGAAGCGCGGCTATTACATGAGCATGACCGAGATTAATCCCAATCGCATTGTACCAAAGGGACCAATCATCGACTTTGACGAACGGCACGATCGCGATCGCTTCGACAATACTTAGTCGTTGAATTTCAACCCTCACTATTTGATTTGTGGATATAAGATTGCGATCGCTTCCCCTCATTTGTCTCATTGGCGCTGAATATTCTGACTCAGGCAGCTTGACCGGGCTTAAGCACAATCTTGATGCAGTTGTCTTTCTTATGTTTGAAGATTTCGTAACCGTGGGGGGCTTGCTCTAGCGGCAGACGATGGGTGATCACGAACGATGGATCGATTTCGCCGTTTTGGACGCGATCGAGTAACGTCTGCAAATACCGATGCACATGCGTTTGCCCCATCTTGAAGGTCAAGCCTTTGTTCATAGCCGCCCCCATCGGCATACTGTCTACAAAGCCGCCATATACACCAGGAATGGACACCGTGCCCCCTTTGCGACACGCCAGGATCGCTTGCCGCAGCACATGGGGGCGATCGGTTTCTAATCGCACCGCCTGTTTCGCTTTATCAATCAGTCCTTCTACACCCATGCCATGCGCTTCCATTCCGACTGCATCCATCACCGCATCAGGGCCGCGCCCTCCGGTCATTTCTTTGAGAGCTTCTCCCACATCGACTTTCTCAAAGTTGAGCACTTCTGCCCCACCTTGTTCTGCCATTTGTAAGCGTTCGGGAACGCGATCGATCGCGATGACCCGTTCGGCACCCAGCATGTAAGCACTGCGAATGGCAAATTGGGCAACGGGTCCACAGCCCCAGATGGCAACGATATGACCGGACTGGATATCACAGTTTTCTGCCGCCATATATCCAGTGGGAAAGATATCGGTCAGAAACAGAACTTGCTCGTCTGCCAGCCCATCCGGAATCTTGAACGGTCCAACATCGGCAAAGGGAACGCGGACATATTCTGCTTGTCCGCCCGCATAGCCCCCTAGCATATGGGAGTAGCCGAAAAGACCCGCTGGAGAATGACCCATAATGGCTTCTGCCATAAAGGCATTTGGGTTCGAGTTATCGCACAATGACGTTAGTTTTTGTTTGCAAAAGAAACAGCCTCCGCAAGCGATCGGGAATGGAACAACCACGCGATCGCCCACCTTCAAATTATGGACAGCGCTCCCTAACTCAACGACTTCCCCCATAAATTCATGACCCAGAATGTCGCCTTGTTCCATCGTGGGGACGAAGCCGTCATACAGATGTAAATCGGAACCGCAAATTGCCGTTGACGTGATTTTAACGATCGCATCACGCGGATTAATGATTTTGGGATCGGGTACAGTTTCAACTTGTACATTGTTCGTACCTTGCCAACAAACTGCTCTCATTGTTTTTCCTCTCTTTCTAGCTGTTCTTTCGTGACTGCAAATTGTGATTAGCACTGAGTCAATTGCTAGATTGCAAATCACATAGATACGGTTTTCTTACTAATGCTTAAACCGTTTAAAACAGAGCGTTATCTTTTTACAGTGACTAGTCTTTTGAGTTGCGTCGTCCTGATAGCTGACCATCATTTGTGGCAATTTCACCCGCTTCCATCAGCATTTTGAAGCGGGCAAGATCATCTCCAATTTGCTGTTTTGGGTTCTCACCAAAGAGTTTGCTGATCGCATCCCCAATCACTCCCGCAGGCGGGTTATAGACTGTGACAACTTTGACTTCAGTGCCGCGATCGCCAGGTGCTGGTTTGAATTGCACAGAGCCAGCGTTATCAACGTCTGCATTTGCAACTGACTTCCAAGCAATCAATTCGTTGGGGCGATCGTCGATAATTTCTGCATCCCACTCGATGGTTCCATCTAAAAGTCCACTCGTAATCCAATGCGATCGTTTGTCGTTGCTGACTCTCACGTCTTTGAGGTGCCTTGTAAAGCGAGGCAGGTTCTCAAAGTGACGCCAAAAGCGATAGAGTTCCGCTGTGGGTTTGTCGATCGTCACCGTCTTTTCAACTTTGATGCTTTGATTCACGATTATTGCCTCCTGTAAACTGCTTTGGTTCTGATCTTTGGTTCTGATACATTGACCCTCCACCTGCAAGTTTCATCAGAGTGAATGAGACCCAGCGTCAGGTTTTCCAATATTTTCGAGGTATACGCCAAGAGTTACATCACCCCCTGGAATCAGCTTGAAACTGTGTCTATCCATACGCAGGTAGTCAACTTTGACATTTCAGTGGACTTGTTTAACTTGAGTTTTCAGATCCAGTGTTGAAGCCAGAGTTTGATTGAGTAACTCAATTAAAGGAACGGGAAGAACTCATTACGTTTACAGGGATATAGAGAACCAAAGCCCTTGGCGGGTCTGGATCATAACGAGACACGATAACAATAGGACGTGTTTTGGCAGCAAGAGCATCTTGATCGGCGAGGTGATCGTGGCAATTTCCGATGTGCCCATTCCTCGCTAGTTTTTGCGACAGAACTGGGTCAAAAGTAGTCTTTCTGCTTCTAATAAAGCACTGACGTGAGTATTAAAATAGGTTTTATCATTCATCCTTAAGCTTTTTTGTTGCATTCGATTGAATCGTGCAATCAGTTGTTCGCTAGGCGTATTGATTGCCTCTGCAAACACAGTTGCTGTAGCTTTAGGATTACTCAGATCCTGACACAAAAAAATATTTTCAAATCCAACATAATCCACCATACCAGCCCCCTCCACTGCAATCACCCCTTTGGATGAGTTTCGAGGAGAAACTTTTAGCATTGCAGGAGCAATTAGGTTATGACCATCGGTATGAGTCGCCATGATCAGAACAAAATCAATGTAATCCCGCAGTAATAGCATTAATTCATCGTGAGGAATTCCTTGATTGACATAAACAACCTTCTCAGCCCATGTCGCTCTTAGTTTCTCAATATCTCGATCGACCCTCTGATGGTATTTTTCATATCCCACGACTTGGGTACGAGCGGGCTGTAAAATAAACAGAAATTTCACATCTCCAGGGTACATTTCAAAATAAGCATTAACCGCTGCGATCGTTTCAAGAATCCCTTTCGTGTAGTCATTGCGACTCACTAGAGCTAAAACTTTTTGGGGACAAACCTGATGAATTAAATCTCGATCGATTAAGTCTTTTACCGTTTGGCTTAATTGCCCTTGATCATATTTTCTTCTTGCGACATTCGCTTCTGTTCGCAAGCTTTTTACATTTTGCCCAACTGGAATATCGATGAGCCGGACAAGATTGCCAAATGCACAATAAACATTCTTACTCAAATTTATTTTTCTAAAGTTTGGATCAAGTTTTGAGCCGATCTCAAGCAGGTTCTCCAGATCATGGAATCGTTGTAAGACAACCAAATGATAGTGACACAATTGCTCTATCCATTTTTTGAAATCAGGCATTTCAAGTAATGTCTTACTTCCTACATACATTCGGTTAAGATGCTGAACATCTGGAATTGGGGTGCAGTTAGAGTACATCATTCGAGTTCCCTCGATCATTGATCGAACTCCAACCATCTGATAGTCAATGCACCAAACAATTCCCCCTGGTTTAATCCAGCGATCGACTACTTTCGTCGCGATTTCGTTAAACTGCCAATATTGGGCAAATGCTGCCGAAAACTGGTGTTCAGGATTCGTCTGAAACAGGTTCTCAATGTTCTCATTAAATTGTTGATCCAGCCCATGCAACGCTGCCCACAATACTCCATTCGCGATAGTCGCATAGTGAGCCTGTTTGAGAGTTGCTGGCACAGGATATTGAATGAGCAGAAACTGATCTCGGTATCGGCGGATTTCAAGTGGTAATTGAGGAGACCATTTCTCATCTGGCACCACGGTTCCAGGACCTGCCCATATGGCAGCTTGAGGGATAGACATAGATGTCAATAGTTTGACTACCCCGCCTGCATCATCAGCACTCGGTAATCGATCGCTCAAAATAATCAAAGGATATTTGCGATCGGGATCATTGAGTTGATCATTGCTTGAGCAGGACATGTAGCGAGTATGCATAAGGTGATTTTGGAAAGCATAGTGCATTTCGAGATAACGTGTTGAATACCTTCAAGCGAGTAGAACTCTTTGAGTTACTCGCCATCACTGGCTCCTAAAGCTCTCAACGCGGCTTTCTGTGCCTCTGTCAGACCGATGACTCCAATCATTTTCATTCCCTCATAAAGTTTTGGAGATCTCAGTTTTTTCAAGCTTTTACCCGTTTTGAGATTCCAGAGAATAATGACTTCGTCCTCACCACTACTCGCTAAAATTTGACCATCCGGGCTGAACGCCACCGATCGCACCCAATTCGTATGTCCTTCAAGCGTGTTCAAACACTCGCCACTGCGAGTATCCCAAATTTTCACCGTTTGATCGTCACTACCGCTAGCTAGCGTTGTACCGTCGGGACTAAAAGCAACCGACCAGACTCGATCGCGATGTCCCCTCAAGGTTCTCAGACAGTTCCCGGTCGCTGGATGCCAGAGTTTGATGGTCTGGTCTTCACTGCCGCTGGCCAGCAGTTGACCGTCAGGGCTGAAGGCAACAGACCAGACTCGGTTCGTATGTCCCTTCAGGGTTTCGAGAGGTTCACCGATTGTGAGATCCCAGAGTTTAATGGTCTGGTTTTCGCCCCCACTCGCCAGCGTCGCACTGTCAGGGTTGAAGGCGACCGACCAAACTTTACCGTTATATCCATGCAGTGTTTGGAGACATTGACCTGTTATAGGATGCCAGAGTTTGATGGTCTGGTCTTCACTGCCGCTGGCTAACAGTTGACCGTCAGGGCTGAAGGCAACACAGCACACCCAGTTCGTATGTCCAGATAAAGTTTTGCATTTTCCAGTCTGGAGATTCCAGAGTTTCACGGTTTGATCATCACTGCTACTGGCTAATAGTTGATCGTTAGGGCTGTTCACATGGCGTTGCGGCGCAAAGGCAACCGACCAAACTCGACTGGCGTGGCCCTCAAGCGATTGCAGACACTCGCCTGTTGTGGCATTCCAAAGTTTAACCGTCTGGTCTTCGCCAACGCTGGCTAGCGTTCGCCCGTCTAGGCTAAAGGCAACCGAGAAAACTTTATTGGTGTATCCTTCCAGGGTTTTGAGGCAGTCTCCGATGCTGGGATTCCAAAGTTTAACGGTTCTATCTTCCCCACTGCTGGCTAGCAGCTGACCATCGGGACTAAAAGCAACCGACCAGACCCGATTGGCATGTCCCAGAGTTTTGAAGCATTCTCCTGTCGTGAGATTCCAAAGTTTAACAGTTTTGTCTTCCCCACTACTCGCTAGTGTTTGGCCATCCGGGCTAAAGGCAACTGACCAGATCCGATCGCGATGCCCCTCCAGTACTCTAAGACATTTACCCGTCGAAGGGTTCCAGAGTTTCACCGTTTGGTCTTCGCTGCCGCTGGCTAGCAGTTGACCATCAGGACTAAAGCGGACTGAGTTGACTCGCTTTGTATGACCCTGCAAGGTTTTGAGACAGTTACCCGTATGAACATCCCAAAGTTTGATGGTTTGGTCTTCGCTGCCGCTAGCCA
>JAAUSF010000142.1 GCA_012033255.1 Cyanobacteria bacterium RU_5_0 | reverse complement strand
GATTTACGGGCGTTAACCCGTTACATGTATTTTGACAATTGGGATCATCTGCTCACCTTTATGCTTGAAGGTCTAGAGCTAGACATCCCACCCAATACTAGCTGAATTGCCATACTGAGAATTGCTGGGGTGTTCCAGAAAGGTTTGCAGAATAAAAAACTCAGCAATTTTATCATGGCGAAAGAACCATTCTCTAGCTGGCTTCCCTTCGCTACCGTTGGTCTGACGGCTAACCACCATTTTGTGCCGTTCCATGCCCAACAGTTCCTCTAAAAACTGTGCTTCTGGCAAAGCAGTCTCATCCTTAAGTCGCATCTGGTAGACTGCTTCCGAAAACTATCCAGGGGAAATTCTTGCCCCAGATGCTTTTCCTGATATTCCTCGGTCATAACCTTATATTGTTGTTCCTGCAAGCGTAATAAATCAGGTTGTTTATCTGCCGCAAGCATCGAGGCGATTACGGTCAGATCCATCGGATTCGAGAGAATTCGTTGAGCGGCTTCCAGTTCTTCTAAAGTTTGCTGCTCGTTTAGGATCTGCTCAAGATAACGGGAGCAAGACTGTTCATAGGCTTCACCTCGAACGGTCGCATACTCAGGAATTAGCGTTTTGCGAGAGAGCAAGAAGTCTTGAATGTGCGATCGCCCCAACGGTTGCATGACATATTTTTTGGCAGTTGCGGGGTGTATCCATTCCATCGGCTGCGTTGCCAAAATAATGTCACCCTTGAAATAGTTTTCGGTGAATTCGACAATCTTTGCCCGTGTGTCAGCACTGACTTCATTGAGACCATCAATGCAGATGGCGATCGCGCCACTGTAAATCAAATTCTGCAAAAATTTCGGGTCTTGAATCTTTTCGCCGTGCAGTTTCTTTTGAATTGCCTCAATCACTCCATCCGCGCACTTGGTTGCCGGAAGATAGACAACCACTCGCTTTGATTGCTGGCAGAGGTGCCGTAAAAACATGGTCTTCCCCAATCCCGAAGCCCCTTCCAGCACAATTTGTCCCTTAAATCCTGGAATCGCCTCTCGAATGGGTTTAATGTCTCCTGAATTTGAGTTTTTAACATTTGAGTTCTCAAAATAGGCTTCTGGTTTGAAGTTGTCCAGCCCTGCATCAGCCAGCAGTGATTCGTGAAAGGGAGCAAAGAGCGATCGCCGCAAAAACGGTACCCAGGTCAATGCAAAGCCCACATAGCCCAATCCCATAATCTTCCGTACCCTGCACTACAACTTCAGATTCCTAGCAAGCTTTGCCAGAATCTGCTTTCCCTCGTGTCCGTTGCGTTGGATGAGGCTAAGATGATCGGTGTCAAGAACATACATTATGAAATCTTAACGACCTACTCAGCAGACTTGCGCCTTCAAGCTGCTGGGAGGTCATAGGAGGATAGGCATGCATTTTCAAGCCAGGAAAGTAGCCAATATTTTTGCTAATTCCGGAGTTAGATATCTAGATCTGTTAGGTTAAGCTTTGATCCATAGGTTTCGATAAATTCTCGACGCGGACCCACTCGATCGCCCATCAGCACCGTAAAGATCCGATCGGCTTCTGCCGCATCTTCAATTTCGACTCGCTTAAGCGTTCGCGTTTCTGGGTTCATTGTGGTATTCCAAAGTTGCGTAGGCATCATTTCACCCAGACCTTTGAAACGCTGAATCTCGTATTTTGCGTTTTCTGGAAAGCCTGCAATGATCTGAACTCGTTCGCGATCGCTGTAGCAGTAATAGTGATTGCGTCCACGTTCAATTTTGTAGAGCGGCGGACAGGCAATGTAAACATATCCTTGATCGACAAGAGCGCGTTGATAGCGGTAGAAGAATGTCAGCAACAACGTTCGGATATGCGCTCCATCGACATCTGCATCGGTCATCAACACCACGCGATGATACCGTAATTGAGATGAATCAAATTCCTCGCCTTTAATCCCCAATCCTAGTGCCGTAATCAATGACTGGATTTCTGCATTCTTGTAGATTTTGGCATCATCAGTTTTTTCAATGTTAAGAATCTTACCTCGGAGCGGCAGAATCGCCTGGAAACGCCGATCGCGCCCCTGCTTGGCACTCCCCCCAGCCGAATCACCTTCCACGATGAAGATCTCTGACTCAGCCGGATCGCGGGTACTACAGTCTGCTAGCTTACCAGGCAGCGTCGAAGTCTCTAGCACCGACTTGCGGCGTACCAGTTCTCGTGCTTTTCGAGCCGCTTCAGCCGCCTTAAACGCTTCGATCGCCTTCTCCAAAATCGCATCCGTCACACTGGGACGAAACTCCAGATATTCCGTCAACGCTTCACCAACTAGCGAATCCACAATGCCTCGGACTTCCGTATTACCCAGTTTAGTTTTCGTTTGTCCCTCAAACTCAGGGTCAGGTACTTTGACCGAAATCACCCCAGTCAAGCCTTCTCTGACGTTTTCTCCTGCCAAATTAGATTCATTTTCCTTAAGCTTGTTGCGTTTACGGGCAAGCGCATTCATCGTCCGAGTCAGAACCGCCTTCAACCCTTCCAGATGTGTTCCACCGTCGATCGTGCGAATGTTATTGGCAAACCCCAACAAATTATCTGTGTAAGCATCCACACACCATTGCAATGCAACTTCGATCTGAATGTTGTTGCGTTCGCCTTGTACATAAACAACTTCATCATGGAGTGCCTGCTTGCCGCTGTTCATGTAAGCAATGTACTCACGAATGCCGCCTGCATAGTGATAGGTTTCTACCTTGGGTTGATCACTCTTGAGCAGTTCCAATCGTTGATCGGTAAACGAGATTTCGACCCCTGCATTGAGATATGCCAGTTCTCGCAAGCGACCCGCCACCGTTGCATAATCGAATTCGATGCCTGTGGCGAAGATTTCAGTATCAGGCTTGAAGGAAACCGATGTTCCGGTGCGAGGCTCGGCGATCGGGTTCGCGATCAAGTCCGTCATCGGAATTCCTCGCTCATAGCGTTGAGTATGAATTTTCTGGTCACGCCAAACTGTCACCTCAACCCATTCCGACAGCGCATTCACCACCGAAATACCGACCCCATGTAACCCACCCGATACTTTGTAACCACCGCCACCAAACTTGCCGCCTGCATGTAAAACCGTCATTACGGTTTCAAGTGCCGACTTGCCCGTGCGCGGATGAACATCCGTAGGAATGCCCCGTCCGTCATCTGTAACTGTGACAGAACCATCTGCATTAAGGGAAACTTGAATATCTTTACAGTAACCAGCTAATGCTTCATCAACCGAGTTATCAACGACCTCATACACCAGATGATGGAGTCCTCGTGGACCCGTGCTGCCAATATACATCCCCGGTCGTTTCCGAACAGGCTCTAACCCTTCCAGGACTTGAATCTGGTCAGCACCATAGTTGGTTGTCATGTAGGATAACTCCTTTAGATGGTTTGAAACCGTCCCTAGCTTCTAAATATCAAAATATATCAAAATTGTAGCACAAAAGGGTCTGAGGCGATTTTAAGGCAGTTTGAGACGAAGTTTATTAGGGGGGTGGATCAAAAGCGTTTATCAACGATACTTGATATTTGGATATTAAATGGCAAACAATTACACAGATGAAAACTAATACATCTGTACTAAACTCTGCTGTTCCTATTTTAATCGTTATTGGCAGTCCGACAGCGACCGGCAAGTCTGGATTAGCACTTGCATTAGCAGAGCGGCTTCCAGGCATCATTCTCAACGCCGATTCTCGCCAAGTGTACCGCGAATTCAATATTGGCACAGCCAAGCCCTCTTTAGCAGAACAGCAGCGAGTTCCTCACTTCCTGATTGACATCTGCGATCCTACTGAAACCCTGACGCTAGCAGACTACCAACAGCAAGCGCAGGAGATCATCGCCCAG
Organism: Cyanobacteria bacterium RU_5_0; assembly: GCA_012033255.1. Classification (GTDB taxonomy): domain Bacteria; phylum Cyanobacteriota; class Cyanobacteriia; order Elainellales; family Elainellaceae; genus JAAUSF01. The sequence goes on along the minus strand of JAAUSF010000142.1, from coordinate 9,624 downwards.
TTGCACGATCGATCAGCAACTGCGTCTGCAACGGATGCAACGAATCGCTCACTCCCCTCACCCCCTCACTCCCCCATCCCCCTCCTCGTCGGCGGCACCGGACTCTACATCCGATCGATCGTTCGCGGCTTACTGATTCCCAGAGTTGCGCCTCAGAGAGAATTGCGATCGCAACTGCAAACGATCGGTCAATCTCAGTGCTATGCGTTTCTGCAACAGGTTGATCCGGTCTCTGCTCAAAAAATTCATCCCAACGATCAAGTACGAACACTGCGGGCATTGGAAGTATTTTACGTAACTGGGAAACCAATTTCTCAGCAACAAGGAGAGCGTCCGCCGAATTACCCAATTCTTCAGATTGGGCTAGATTGCGCGGAACTAGATCATTTGACCCATCGAATCCAGCAGCGAACCGCTCAGATGATTGCCGATGGATTCATAGAAGAGGTAGAGAGCTTGTGTCAGAAGTATGGAATAAACTTGCCCTTGCTCAACACTTTGGGCTATCGGGAAATGAAGCAATATCTGGCAGGCGACCTTTCGCTATCCCAAGCAGAAGCCGCGATCGTATTGCACACCCGCCAATTCGCCAAACAGCAGCGCACCTGGTTCCGAGCCGAGCCGACGATCGAATGGTTCGATGCCGATGCCCCCGATTTGTTGGAGCAAGTCTGGAAGCGTGTTCAAGAGTTTTTACAGGAGATAGCGGATGGGGGGATGGGGGGATGGGGGATGGGTAGATGGGGGATGAGTAGATGGGTAGATGAGTAGATGGGGGATGGGGTGTTCCTATTCACACGCTGTGCAACTTCTTCACATCTCTTGTAAGATGGGCGTCTCGCCTGTCCGGATCGGGGCAGACAAGAGGCTTACCTCACAAAACATCAACGCTTGTAGCCGTAAAATTGCATATCGCGTCATGTCTCCCTTATCTCCCCTACCTCCCCTACCTCCCCTATCTCCCCTATCTCCCCTACCTCCCCCATCCCCCTCTCCCCTCCTACCGTGTACACACAAGGGGTTGAATTTAGCCAGCGTCCCTGCCGAACCGCCCCCTAGCCCCAATTCTGGAGGAACCGAACCAATCAAAGTCCCCCAGAATTGGGGGATTCAGGGGGCTAAACACCGTTCAACCTCAACCCGATCGACTGGTGTGTACACCGTAGCCTCTCCCCTCCCCCACCTTCGATCGCATATTCTACAATGCAAAGATGAGCGTTTCCTTTTGGCTCTGGTGGTTACAGCCATTTGGGTTTCACATGATGGATCGCCTCTACCACAGCCCCCTCTATCCATTTACCAGACTTATGGAGTTGATTCAGTGGCTTCAGACGATCGCCTATCCCCCGTTGGTTAGCTGTGTCTTTCCGTTGCTAATCATTGGCTGTTTTGTCATTGCATTTGGTCGTTGGCTTTATCCGACGGGGCAAACGCTGGGATGGGTTTATGTGCTTTCACTGCTGACCGCCCCATTGCTGGATGTAGTGTTAGAGGTGAGTGAACGCCAACTCGCAACGATCGCTGGAATTTTTGCTCCGACGCTTTATAGTCTTTTGCTTTTGCTCGTCGGGGCAATCCGGGCACTAAATTTGCCGTCTGGTATTAGAAATGGCCGGGGTGGGAGCGATCGAGGGTTACAAATCCGTTGGTGCAATTTGGTCGTGGGCTGGTTGGTGGCAGTGTTGGCGGTATTTTGGGCATCGCAGTTGGGGTATGGGTTGGTGTGCTGCTCGTAGCAATACTATTTTTGGTGGCATACCCTCCGTTGGTGACATCTGACTCGCTGAGGGCTGAAGAAACGGTTCAAATTATCTTGAACAGCAGCATTTATCCGCTTGGGATTTTGGGGATTGGGTTCGGAGTGCTAGAAGGATTCGGTCAGATTCATGTGCGGCAAATGGGCGATCGCTTTCTCATCAACGCTGTTATCTACAGTGCGATGATTTCGGCTTTGTTTCGCAAGCTTCTCCGCATTCCACCTGTGTCTCGGTGGTGGCAACGAATGCATCCAACTAGCGTTGAGTCTAAGCCAACGTTGGCAATTACCCGTCCCACGTCCCACCATCCATTCGATCGATTGCCTGAGTTCTCCTCTGATGGGGCTGATGCCTTTGAAATCAACCGACAGGGGGATATCTTAACCCTGCGACGACGTACCTATCGCACGTCCGATTGGGTTTGGATGGGATTTAACGGATTGTATAACCTGCTGGCATTACTCGTAGGAGCGATCGCCTTGCTGCGGGGTACTTGGGTAATGATGGGATTTGGCATCAACATTCTTCTGGTGTTAGCTGCCGTGTGGACGTGGCATAGCCTCACTCAACTGATCAACTACACCACGATCACCCTCAACCCCAAGTCGCTGAGTCGGCGAGATACGCCTCTCGTTTCCTCCGCTGTCTCGCTCCGAGTGCCACTCTATCAAATTGCCGAAGTCAAAGCGTTGATGCCTTCAAACCCGCCGCTAAGTTATCACGTCTGCCTCGTCTTAACCAACGGTAGACAGCTAATCTTACTCAAAAACCTCGATCGACAAGAAGAAGCCACGTTTTTAGAATCTCAAATCAATCGATTCTTGAGGGATAGATGGTAATTGGTAATTGGCAGTAGAAGCTGGAAATTTTCGATCGGCGGAGAAATAATGCGTTACCTATTCCCCATTCCCCACTACCATGTTCCAGAAAATTGACCTAACTCTGATTGTCTCGTAAAGAGGAAAGCCAGTCTCGAATTTGATCGGCAGCAAGATCGCGACCGCCTAAGCCAAATGCCAGCGCGATCGCCACAGCAATTGCCCCAACGAGCAACCCAAATGCCAGATTGACAATATTGCTAGCAATGCCCATTTGCTGGAGTGCCATAGCGGCAACGAGAGCGATGATCGCAATCCGGGCAACTTGGGCGAAAATCTGTGCTTGACGACCACCTGAGCCACCAATCAAGCTGAATGCTAGATTAGCAAGATATAGCCCAACCCCAAACACAATCAGACCACTCAATACCCGTGCTGAGATCCAAAGAATTCCGTTGACGATCGCCGTTAGCACCTCAAATCCCAAGACTTCCGTGGCGGCAACCGCGCCCAATAGCATGATGCCAACTAAGACAATAATGCCAATCACTTCGGAAGGGGTTTGTCTGGGGGTAGGTGGAATGGGGGGTTGAATAACGGTTTCAGGTCCAACAGGTGGCGGAAGATCAATGGGGCTAGGGGGAGGGGGAGTGATAGCCGGAAATCCGAGCCAAGTGAAGATATTGTTAAATCCGATGCTGGTCAAAATGTTGGCGACCAGATCCGCCACAAATCGCCCAATCACGTAGAACAGGATCAGAATCAGCGTGGCGGTGAAGATAAGTGGTAGAGCTTCCAGGATGTCCTGGAGCATACTAATAGCGGGTTCAGAAATGGCTCGAATTTGTAAGGCATTTAGTGCTGCGATCGCCGTTGGAATCAGGATCAACACGTAGACGATCGTGCCAATTAATGCTGAAAGTGAAAGGTTGCCACTGGCTCTGGTTAGCCCCACCCGCATTCCAAGTTGATCGGTGCCGATCGCTGCTAACAAATTCGTAACGATGCCGCGCACAATCCGAGCGATCAACCAACCCACTGCCGCAATGATGATGGCATAGATCAGCTTTGGCAAGAACGCCAGAATGTCGTTGAGCAAATTCTGGACGGGCAGGAGTGGACCTTGGAGTTGTAGAACATCCAGAATGACGGGCAAGAAAAACAGAAAGATAAACCAATAGAGCGCATTGCCCAGGGTTTCGCTAAGCAAAAATGGACTCGCTTCTCCTCCGGTTTGGGCGGCGAGGCGATCGTCTAGATTAAACCGGGCGAGTCCGCGAGTCAGGATCAATTTTGAGAGCGAGGCTAATGCCCATGCCACTAATAGCAGCAGTGCCGCCCCACCAATTCGCGGCAAATAGTTAAAAATCTGTTCAAGGAAGCTGTTGAGAGGCGCAGAAACCACCTCTAGCTGGAGGGCGTTGAAAAATGCCACCAACACAAACGCCATGATGATCCAGAAGACGGCGATCGAAACCCACTTCTCGATCGGTACAGCCGTAGCATCTGCGGTTTGACCTGTCACCCAAGCCGCTAGCCGATTATCTAGATTCGTCCGATTTAAGAGACCTTTGATGGCGGAAGCAATGATGGTCGCTATTAGCCAGCCGATGATCAGGATCGCGATCGCCCCTAATACGCTTGGCAAATACGCCCATACTCGATTTAGAAATTGCCCAAATGAGGCTTCTGGTTCAACTGGGCTAGCTTGAGCCAACCAGTACGAAAGGTTCAACTCCTCATGCCACCCACGAAGTGTGACGCACCAAATTTGATTCATGGTTTAGCTCTGAAATGAATGCGAGAGTAGCTAGTGCTTTGTCAAGCCAGATTTGATGGGTAATGGGGGGGTGGGGGCGTTGCCCCCACGCAGGGTGAAACCCCTGCACCCCGCAAAACAAAAATGACAGACTACTAGTAAAAAAATAAACCGATTACTGGAAAATTTGCAGCTACGGGCGACACCATGCTTCAGTAAGCGAAATTTGCTGATTAGCTGCCATTTCAGCCAGATTCAGTCAAAGAAGACTTTGTCTGAATGCTACCTGTCCAGTTAGACTAAATCTCGTCGAGTTGCAATTCAATATCCCTTAAGGAGGATGTAAGGGCAGAATCTACGGCTCAAAGCCAATTCGCTGTCCGAGTGACTCAGATTTTACAATTAGATTTGAGTGTTGCACCGCAATTTGCTACGCTTTGTTAAAGTTTATTCTGAGATCTTTATTAAAGTTCACGATATTGTTGTCATGTACACATTGCTTCTGTTCCCTGTCACTCGATCGCATCCCCTCGATTCTCCATTCCATTGAAGCTATCTTCTCTATCCTCGCTGGATCAATATCCTCCGAATGTGAGAGCAAGGTTCGCTCAGCCCTGCTTAAACTCAAGGATGTAGAGTATGGTTCTTACGCTTTCTGCTGCCGTGATGTTCTGCTGGGCGATCGCAATCCACTTGCGAGTTCATTACAAATTCTTTCAATAATTTTTAATCTGTACGTCCAAATTTAGCTTAGGTAGGTGACTACATGCCGATGACCGTTGCTCCAGACCAGATTGAACGGATTGTATGGAACCAGCACCATGACCCGTTTGAAGTCCTCGGACCCCACCAGATCCAGGAAAACGGCAAAGCCGTCTGGGCGGTGAGAGCCTACCTTCCCCATGTAACTGAGGCATGGGTTGTCTGCCCCGAAGAGCGGCAGGAATATCCCATGCAGGCAGTTCACAATCCTCACTTTTTTGAGTGTGTTTTAGAAAGAGAGCATTTAAAAAATTACCAACTCCGCATTAAGGAAGGGGATCACGAACGTGTGATTTATGACCCCTACGCCTTCCGCTCTCCCCTGATAACTGATTTTGACCTTCACCTGTTTGCGGAGGGAAATCATCACCGCATTTACGAAAAGTTGGGAGCGCACATTACTGAAATTGACGATGTAAAAGGTGCCTACTTCGCTGTTTGGGCACCAAATGCCCGAAATGTATCTGTCCTGGGCGACTTCAATCACTGGGATGGTCGGCATCATCAAATGCGGGTCAGAAATGGGATCTGGGAACTGTTCATTCCAGGGTTAGATTACGGCACGTCATACAAATACGAAATTAAAAACCATCACGGGCATATCTACGAAAAATCTGATCCGTATGGGTTTCAGCAAGAAGTTCGCCCAAAGACCGCTTCGATCGTTGCTGACCTTGACTCTTATGTCTGGCAGGACGACGAGTGGATGGAAAAGCGCCGCCATACTGATCCACTAACTCAGCCTGTTTCGGTCTACGAAGTGCATTTGGGTTCCTGGATGCACGCCAATGCCGCAGAGCCAGCGATCGACCTCAATGGAAATCCGATTCCACCTGTAATTGTCGCTGACTTGAAGCCTGGAGCACGATTCTTGACCTATCGGGAGTTAGCCGATCGGTTGATTCCTTACGTGAAGGAACTCGGCTTTAACTACATAGAGTTATTGCCGATCGCCGAGCATCCCTTCGACGGCTCCTGGGGCTATCAAGTGACAGGCTACTACGCTGCTACCTCACGCTTTGGAACCCCCCAAGACCTGATGTACCTGATTGATCAATGTCACCTCAACGGCATTGGTGTACTTGTAGATTGGGTTCCGGGTCACTTCCCCAAAGACGGACATGGACTCGCCTTCTTCGATGGTAGCCACATCTATGAGTATCCAGACCCTCGCAAAGGGGAACACAAGGAATGGGGAACGCTCGTCTTTGATTATGGTCGCAATGAAGTCCGCAACTTCCTGGTCGCCAACGCGCTCTTCTGGTTCGACAAATATCACATTGACGGCATTCGGGTGGATGCAGTGGCTTCCATGCTCTACCTCGACTATCTCCGCAAGCCAGGCGAATGGATTCCTAATCAATATGGCGGACGGGAAAACGTTGAGGCGGCTGACTTCCTGCGCCAGATGAATCATGTCATCTTCAGCTATTTTCCGGGCATCCTTAGCATTGCGGAAGAATCTACCACCTGGCCTATGGTGTCTTGGCCCACTTACGTCGGCGGACTTGGTTTCAACCTGAAGTGGAACATGGGCTGGATGCACGATATGCTCGACTATTTCCATATGGACCCGTGGTTCCGCCAGTTCCACCAAAACAACGTCACGTTTAGCATCATGTATGCCTTCAGCGAGAACTTTATGCTGGCGCTATCCCATGACGAGGTTGTGCATGGCAAGAGTCCGATGATTGGTAAGATGCCAGGTGACGAATGGCAGAAATTCGCTAACCTACGCGCACTTTACACCTATATGTTTACTCATCCTGGCAAGAAGACGCTGTTCATGAGTATGGAGATAGGGCAGTGGAGTGAGTGGAATGTGTGGGGCGATTTGGAGTGGCACTTGCTGCAATATGAATCGCACCAAAGGCTCAAATATTTTATGAGTCGCTTGAATACGCTTTACAAGAGCGAACCTGCACTTTACACGCAAGACTTCTCCTATGACGGCTTCGAGTGGATCGACTGTAGCGATAACCGCCATAGCGTCGTTTCCTTCCTGCGGAACGCCAAAGATGATCCAGATGACTATGTCATCACCGTCTGCAACTTCACGCCTCAACCTCACTCCCACTATCGCGTAGGCGTTCCTGAACCTGGTTTCTACACGGAACTATTCAACAGCGATGCCCGTGAGTATGGTGGTAGCAATATGGGTAATTTGGGCGGTAAGTGGGCCGAAGAGTGGTCATTCCACAATCGTCCTTATTCGATCGACCTTTGCCTCCCGCCATTAGGGGTCTTGGTGCTGAAGCTCGATCGCCAGAAGAGCCTTCCAGGAACCGCGATCGACGAAGAAGCCAACTCATAATCTTTAGTGCTAGGGTAATGGGGGAGTGGAGGCGTTGCCCCCACGCAGGGGTTTCACCCCTGCAACCCCGCAAAACAAAAATGGCAGACTACTAGTAATCGTAAGGATTAGCGGGTTCAGGAATTTCTTGAAGGCTGGTTGCTTGAATCACTAATTGGCGCTTGCCATTGAGAGTTTCGGTGATCATGTCTCCTTGCACTTGTAGCCACTTGTCAGCAGGATAAGTGGCTCGATCGCCCTCCGCCAATTTCACAGGTAATCCGACTGGATAAGCATCGGCAGCGCAGCATGTGATGACAAATCGAGCCAGCACGAGGTAGTTGTTTGGCAGTTCGGTGGAGTGGATCACAAAGCCGTTGACATTGGCTTTTTGCCCCGTGTAAGCGTCGGGTTCAGGGTAGAGGTTGAGAGTCCGAATCCATTCGATGAGCGATCGCGTTTCTGGATCGAGGGAAGCGCGAAAAGTTTGAGGCTGCGATCGAGTCAGGGTCAGGGTCTCGGTAACGCCCCGGTTTAAGGCGACTTGACTGGCAAAGGGTTGAGGCGTGAATTGCAATCCAAATAAGCCAACGGCTAGCAGCAAGGCACTTCCCCAGCCAGGAGGCAGCAGCGAAATGTGTTGTGGAATGGGAGCCTCCGGACGGGAGCGAGACGATCGCCGCTTCCATAGCCGCAACGGAGTTTGCAAGAGTTTCAATACCGCTAACCCAATGAGGGCATATCCAGCTGCATATGCCAGCCAAACATAATCGGGATGCAGCAAAACATTGATTTTTCCCGTAAGACAGTATTTCAGCAGCAATATTCCCCATGCAAACATTGCCAGCAGATCTAACAGAGATTGCAGCCGAGCAATGCTTGTGAATGAACGAGTTTTAGAAGGATTGCCGAGTCTGGGTTTAACAGTCATAGCAACAGGGGGTGAGAGAGTGAGAAGAGAGTTAGCTAATGTAGAGATTGATCAGGAGGGTCGCGAGGAACGTGAGTTGGGCAGCCAGGACGAAGAGGTAAACGATCGCCTTTGTCCGAAAGACTGACCAGAGCAAGGCGATGTTCTTGAGATCGATCATGGGACCAAAGACAAGGAATGCCAGAAGAGAGCCGCTTGTGAAGGTAGAGGCGAAAGAGAGGGCAAAGAATGAGTCTACGGTGGAGCAAATCGACACGACGCAAGCCAGTACCATCATGGCAACGATCGAGGTTACGGCTCCTTGACCAAGATTGAGAATAATCTCGCGAGGAATGGCAACTTGAACGAGTGCCGCGATCGCCGTCCCAATCACCAACACTCCTCCTAATTCACGCAACTCTTGAATGATGTTATCCAACATGAGCCGCAGCCGCTCTGGAAAAGGTCTGGAGAGTGCCGGATTGGCGACGAGCGTAACAGATTGCAATGGATCGCCATCTAGCTGGAGCGGTTGTCCTGGCTGTCCGAGGAGGAACGTACCGGATTGCAGCAAATTTGATCCTTGAGACGTTGAAGAAACAGAGGGTGACGATCGAAGTGCGGGCATCGCACGAGCCACAGAAGGTTGTATCAGAGGGCGCAGATCCGCCTGAGTACTGAAGACCCAACCCACGATCGTCGCAATCAGCAGCGTTAACCCCACTCGTAGAAAAACCAGCTCAGGCTGATCTCGAAAAGCAGTCCAGGTTGCCCAAACCACGATCGGGTTGACCGTCGGAGCCGCTAACAAAAAGCCGATCGCCATCGAAGCAGGTGCCCCTTGCACAATCAACCGTCGAGCAACCGGGACATTGCCACACTCGCAAACCGGAAATAGACACCCAATCAAGCTTCCTGCAAACGCCGCCAATACTGGATTCCGAGGCACTGATGCAATCAACTTCCGCTCATCCACAAACAGAAGCAGCACACTCGAAAATAACACCCCTAACAGGAGAAAAGGGATTGCTTCTACCAGTAGACTAAAAAACAGAGTTAGGGCGTTATTCAGTTCGTTCATGCAGGTGGGGAATAGGGAACAAGGGATAGGAAATGGAGTACTGGATGGGTACAGATTAAGTACGCTGAGTCATTTTACCTGGATTGTGGGATTAGTGGGGAGTGGGGAGTGGGGTAGCAGCAATTCTCAGTTTGAAAAAAGCTGTTCAAGCGCGCGCAATATCGGTATTGTAAGGACATCTGAGAGAGTCAAGAGAGCCAGAATCGTTGAGTGAGCAGGGATTGTTTAACACAATCGTCGATTC
>JAAUSF010000141.1 GCA_012033255.1 Cyanobacteria bacterium RU_5_0 | reverse complement strand
AATCCGAGTTAGGAAAATGCTCGGAAGTCCGTGCTATCTAGTTGGCTCATTGGTCTAGTCAGGAGTTACCCGTGAAACCTGGCTATTTCACGCCCCCACCTCGCCTAAGCAGGTGGGGGTTCTTGACCATTTGTCCACCTGTAAATTTTTTGTTGATTTTGCGATCGATCGGGGCAGCCCCACGTGTCTGCCCTCTAATTCGGGGCAACCACACAGGGATTGGCTTAGGGCAACCACACAGGGATTGCCCCAACGCCACACAGGGATTGCCCCAACGCCACACAGGGATTGCCCCAACGCCAGGGCAACCATCAACAGAAAATTTACAGGTGGTAATTTGCCACGGCATAATTTGCCACGATGTTGCCTCTTCTAAAATTGCCTTAAACTGTGACACAGGCATCCTGCTTTCAGGCGAGTGTGAACCAAAAGCGGAAATCTTTATCGATATTGAGCGCTTCCAGTATCGCCTTGCAGTAGAATGACCTGTTGTGGAAAACCCTGCGGATATTGCCCTTACCGCTTCGGATCTGCCCTTATTCTTTCTAGTCCATGCCAAATCATGTCTAAGGTTCTTGTTTCTGATCCCATCGACCAAGTTGGAATCGACATTCTCTCCCAAGTGGCTCAGGTAGATGTCAAAACGAATTTGTCCGTAGACGAACTGGTACAGATTATTCCAGAGTATGATGCCCTAATGATTCGCTCTGGCACCCGTGTCACGCAGGCAGTGATCGATGCTGGCAAACAGCTTAAGATTATTGGACGGGCAGGTGTCGGAGTCGATAACGTAGATGTACCTGCGGCGACTCGACGAGGAATTTTGGTTGTCAACTCCCCAGAAGGCAACACAGTAGCGGCAGCGGAACACGCTGTTGCCATGATGTTATCCCTTTCCCGTTATATCCCCGATGCGAATCAATCGGTGAAAAATGGCAAGTGGGATCGTAAAACGTTTACTGGGGTTGAGGTCTACAAGAAAACGCTAGGAGTCGTGGGTTTGGGTAAGATTGGCTCGCATGTGGCAACGATCGCCAGAGCCATGAATATGCGAATCTTGGCATATGATCCCTATCTCTCTACTGAACGGGCAGAGCAGTTGGGTTGCCAACTTGTAGAACTGGATTTTCTCTTTCGAGAGTCAGATTATATCACGCTCCACCTGCCCAAAACCCCCGAAACCTATCATTTGATCAACGCTGAAGCCCTCTCTAAAATGAAGCCCACTGTGCGGATCGTCAACTGTGCTAGAGGGGGCATTATTGATGAGAATGCGTTGGCCGAAGCTCTCCAGCAAAGCCGAATCGGCGGGGCAGCCCTAGATGTTTACGAAGAAGAACCCCTAAGAGACGCTTCATCCTTGCGATCGCTCGGTAAAGAACTCATTCTCACGCCCCACCTGGGAGCCTCAACGGAGGAAGCCCAAGTCAATGTAGCGATCGATGTGGCTGAACAAATTCGGGATGTGCTGCTTGGTTTACCCGCCCGCTCCGCCGTCAACATCCCCGGTCTGCGTCCCGATGTGATGGAAAAACTCCGCCCTTATCTGCAACTGGCAGAAACGCTGGGCAATCTCGTCAGCCAACTCGCAGGTGGACGAATTCAATCGCTCAATATCCGGCTCCAAGGCGAACTGGCAACTAATGAAAGTCAGCCGATCGTGGTTGCTGCCCTCAAAGGCTTGCTTTCTCACGCCTTGCAAGAGCGAGTGAACTATGTCAACGCTAGCATCGAAGCGAAAGAGCGAGGCATCCATGTCGTTGAAACTCGCGATGCGGCAATCCGGGACTACACTGGATCACTCCACTTGTCAGCGATCGGCTCCCTTGGCGAACACTCCGTCACTGGCGCACTTTTGGGCGATAACGAAATCCGCGTCACCAGCATCGACGACTTCCCGATCAACGTCCCACCAAGCCGTTATATGCTGTTCACCCTCCACCGAGATATGCCCGGAATCATTGGTAAAATCGGCTCTCTGTTAGGTAGCTTTAATGTCAACATCGCCAGTATGCAAGTGGGTCGCAAAATTGTCCGAGGCGATGCGGTCATGGTACTCAGCATTGACGATCCCCTTCCTGATGGCATCCTCACTGAAATCACCAAAGTTCCCGGTATTCGAGATGCGTATACCGTTACATTGTCAGACTGACATCCTCCCCGTGGTTAGAAGCCAACTCTTCATCTTTTATTCGTTAGCGAGGAAACCTTGGCAAATAGCTGGTGGGAAATTCAGGTAGCCTGTGATCCAGTTGTAGAAGAGTTGGTCTTCTGGCGATTGGATGGGTTTGGCTGTCGAGGTGCCTCTAGCGAAAGCCGCAGCTATGGCTGTTTGGTAAAGGCATATTTACCTCAAATTAAGGTCAATCAACTGGATTTAGCGGCTCTGGCGTTGCTGTTCCGTCAGGATGCGCTCTGTGCTGGGTTGCCTGCGCCGATGGTTCAGTGGCTTTTGATTGATGAAGAAGATTGGGCAAGTAGCTGGAAGGAGTATTGGCATCCTCTAGAAATTGGCGATCGTTTCCTGATCAATCCCGCGTGGCTCCCTGTTCCGGAACATTCCGATCGCCTGATCATTCGCCTTGATCCAGGTACAGCATTTGGTACAGGCAATCACGCCACGACTCAACTCTGTCTCGAATCGCTGGAAATGCGCTTGGGGGAACCTCAGTCCGATATCGTGATTGCTGACATTGGTTGTGGTTCAGGGATTCTGTCGATCGGGGCGTTGATGCTGGGTGCCAAAAGAGCCTATGCAGTGGATACAGATTCTCTGGCTATCCAAGCGACGATTAGCAGCGCAGAAATGAATGGTTTAGGAAACGATCGCCTGATTGCCGAAGAGGGCAGCCTCGATCGCTTAATCCAAACGCTTCCTCATCCGGTAGACGGCATCCTCTGTAATATCCTGGCAGAAGTGATCATTGACCTGATTCCAATGATGGAGAGAATCTCCAAACCGACAACTTGGGGCGTTCTCAGTGGAATTTTGCTAGAGCAAGTGAAGCCGATCGCCGACACCCTTGAACAACACGGCTGGATCGTCGCCACCCTCTGGCGCAGACAAGATTGGTGCTGTCTCAACATCCGCCGATCTTAGTCTTATAGCAGTAACCAGCATGGTTAGGACATTGCCCAAGGCTGAAAGGCAAACGGTCAATCAATCCTGACTCAGCACTCAGCACTCAGCACTCAGCACTCAGCACTCAGTCCTCAGTCCTCAGTCCTCAGTCCTCAGCACTTAGCTATATATTTTTTCAGGTGTGTTAGTTGCCTGCAACCCCATCGGCACGCGCCGCCCGTTGAACCGCCGCCGCAACAGTCGTGGCAACCCGTTCATCAAACACGGAAGGAATGATGTGTTCTTTATCGAGGTCGGAGACTTTGACGAGAGAAGCGATCGCGGATGCCGCTTCCAGGAACATTGAAGTTGTCATGGTTTTAGCACGACAGTCGAGGGTGCCTCGGAAGATGCCAGGAAACGCCAGCACATTGTTAATTTGGTTGGGATAGTCGCTGCGCCCGGTTGCCATCACTGCTACGTCATCGGTTACGAGTTCTGGCTGAATTTCGGGGATGGGATTTGCCATCGCAAACACGATCGGGTCAACTGCCATCGATCGCACCATTTCTGGCGTTACCACTCCAGGCGCACTTACGCCCATGAATACATCTGTCCCCATCATTGCATCCGCTAGAGTGCCACTCTGGTTTACAGCAAACTCGCGTTTCTGGTTGTTCAGATCGACTCGGCTATGCGAGAGAATTCCACGGGAATCGCACATCACAATGTCTTCCGCTCCTGCCTTCCGCAGCAAACGAGCAATCGCTATTCCGGCAGCCCCCGCCCCATTAATCACAATCCGCACCTGATCCATCGGCTTCTTCACCAGTTTCAGGGCATTGAATAACGCCGCCAAAGACACGATCGCCGTTCCATGCTGGTCATCATGAAAGATGGGAATATCCAATTCCTTCTGAAGCCGAGCCTCAATCTCAAAACAGCGAGGGGCGCTAATATCTTCCAAATTCACGCCGCCAAACACCGGAGCGATATTCTTCACCGTCTGGACAATTTCATCTACGTCCTGCGTTGCCAAACAGACTGGAAAAGCATCCACGCCCGCAAATTCTTTGAACAGCATGGCTTTCCCTTCCATTACAGGCATTGCCCCTGCCGGACCCAAATTGCCCAACCCCAGCACGGCACTACCGTCAGTGACGATCGCCACCATATTACTCTTGATCGTTAGCACATAGGCATCGTCTGGATTTTCGGCGATCGCTGTGCAAATCCGTCCCACGCCTGGAGTGTATGCCATCGCTAAATCAGACTGGCTCTTAAGCGGGATTTTGCTCTGAACACTGATCTTGCCGCCTCGATGCAAATTGAAGGTACGATCATAGACACTCAGCACTTTGATTTCATTCAACGCCTTTACGGAGTTAACAATCATCTCCGAGTGTTCCGTACTCGACGCATCCACAGTAATGTCACGAACCAACAGCTTGCGGGTCGATTCGATCAAATCAATCTGACCAATATTTCCCCCGGCATCGGCGATCGCTTGAATCACCAGGGCTAACATTCCCGTCTTGTTAGGAAGTTGGAATCGGATCGTGAGACTATAGCTAGGATTGGGTGTCAGACTGACCATACGATCGCCTTTATTCTCCTCTGAGTAAAAACATCCTTGTGACAAACGCTACCATCTTACCGTTTGTTTCCGTCCTAAGTTTAAGTCAGCCTTGAGTCGTTAATTGTGTTCAGTTGCACCGATTGGAGATTAGGAACTAGAGATTAGGGTTAGGGGTTAGGGGTCGGAGGGTAGATTTATAGAGTGGGTGGGAAGTGCTAAAGATTTGGAATACTGTTCAATTCTGGTCAATTCTGGAAACTCAAATCAGCCTAACCCCCAATCCCCAATTTTCAATCCCCACTATGCCGAGTCTCTACACAGAAATCGAAATGAATGCCCCCAAGTCTGCCGTGTGGCGGACATTGATTTGTAAGGAAGAATGGCTGAAGTGGAACACATTTTTGTACGATCGCAACCCTGCCCTCCGTTTGAAGCAAGGGCAAACTGTACAACTTTCACTCCGCCGTCTCCGAGAAGAAACCGAAACCGAATTTGAACCCCGAATTACCCTCTTGCAACCCGAAATTTGTTTACGATGGATTTATTCGGCTCCGGGGTTTCGTAGCGAACACACCTTTGAGCTACAAGAAATTGGCAGAAATCGAACAAAATACATTCATCAAGAAACTTTCTCTGGACTGATGACCGTCCTTTTCATCCCCTTCTTGCGCCGGGATGAGCAGCAAGGTTTACGGCGCATGGCACGAGAATTGAAGCAGTATGTTGAGGGGTATTGAGGGAAGGATGAAGGATGAAACTTATTCTTCGGATTCTGCTTTTTCTCGATCGGCTAATGCTTGCATTTCGAGTAGCAATTCTTCTTCTTGAATTTCAAATTCTTCTTCAGATATTTCGCCCATATCAAACGACAGTTGAAGTGCTAATAGCCGTTTGCTCAAGTTTTCTTTTTCATCTAATTCAGTACTCGCACGTTCCAAAATTTTTTCACCAATCCAGGCAATTCCGGTAATGGGAGCCGTTAGAGGAGCTATGAGGAGATCGAAAAACATCTATTTTCTAGTCCAGTTGGGCGAAGTTGAATGGAGCAGTAAAGTTGTTGTAGCGGATTTGTAAGCAGTTTTCAAACTGTCGATCGAGTGCTTCTACGTGTTGGTTGAATTGAGATTCGGCTTCCCATGCAATCAGATATGCCGCGTTGTAAATCATGCTCTCAGTGAGAAGATCATTTTCGATGGTTTCGATCGCCAAAGGGTTGAGCCTGGTTTGGAATACTTCAATGATGGACTGTTTTCGATCGCCCATCGCTTGTTCGATCGCTTGTCCAATCTGCACGACCTGATCCATGCTGAGAGATTTTCCTTCAAGTCGATCGCGTTTTTCCCGCAGTGCATCATTTTCTTGCATCAACATTTTTAGTTCGCGATCGGGTTCCCAGAAAACTTTAATACCAACTTCCCGTTTCCCGTCTAATTTGGCGAATAGTTGTCTTAAATCGTCTTCTTTGGGTACAGTTAATTGCTGCCTCACTGCCTCCCAATTGTTAATAGTTAACCCAAATTGAAGCGGCAAAAGGGTACGATAGCCTTGTTCCATTGCCTGTTCTAAAACGCGCTCATGTCCCAACAAATTCTTGCGACTCGCGAGATAACGTTCTTGCTGAGCTTCGGAATAGAGAAACACAAACCCATCAATCTTGTAGACATGAACAGGCTGTTTATCCAAGCCTTCTAACTCTAAATTTTGGGGTCCGGGTGTGGGGAAAATACCGTATAGATATAGACTATTTGCCATAGTTCACCTAAACTTAAACTAACTGGGCAATCGCATCTCTCCCTAAGAATACCCACTTATTAAAAATGGCTAACGTCTCGTGAAGTTTCAGGAATTCCTCGGTCAATACCGTAACATGGCTCGATCGATTCGTTCCAGAAGGGTAAGGGCGAGGGAGCGATCGCTAAGTGAAACCGTAATATTTCGTTGAAGACTTTGTGAAGAATCTAATATAGTCCGTAAAACTTCCATAAGTAGCTGTAGTTTCGCAATGTATCTATTCACCAAGTGATATGGTGATAAGTGAGCCTATCGTTGAAAGAACGAGTCTGTGTGGAGAGGGATGCCACTCTGCGGCAGCAAACTCAAGGAGCTTATATATGTTCAGGTTAGGTTTCAAGAAAGCAGCTTTCCTAGTTTGTCAACCCTTGCTGAAAGGGATTGCTGTAGTTAAGCCAGCGATGGTTCTGCAAACCGTCTATGCCGTTCGCATTCCTGGTGGACTGACTCCCCCTTGATGATTCAACGTTCATCCCCTACTCAGCTATTGCGGTTGAGAGGATGCCGATCGGCTTGACCTTAGTTGCAGTCAAGTTTATCAATCCTCACTGCTGATGACATTCAAAGAATAGAGCAGGTGTTTGGAGTGAATCTGCCTGAAGGGTATTAAGGAAGTCATTGACAGTCAGCAGTTAAGTTCTCACCGCCATAAGTAGGTTTTTTGCGTGTCTCGGTATGATTTCGTATTTGCCTATTCTGTAGCAGTTATAATGGCTGGTACTAGTAGCTGAGCAGGATCAATAAGTTCATAAGGGTTCATGTGACTGAGCAAGTAGCCTATTGGATTACTTTGCGTTGAACCTTACAGCATTCAATCATTCACCAAGTTGTAATACAGGTATTTTATCCATATCGATGGATGCGTAACTTAGCTATTGCGTTGCATGATGCGCTTGATTGAAGCCTGACATCAGCGCACTGAATTAACTCACTGCTTAGGAATTTTCGTCACTGTTGCACTGGAGGTACTGCTTCCTTAGTAAAACTCCGTGCTTCTGGACATTAGTATCATACGCTCTTGCACATTTCTCAATCGAGAAATGTAGCGCTCTCATGGAGAAATTTGAAAATGAAATCTGAGTTTTGGCATGGCAAACGTGTGTTTTTGACGGGACACACCGGATTCAAAGGAAGCTGGTTATCCCTGTGGCTACAAGTATTAGGTGCAGAAATTATGGGCTTCGCGCTAGAGCCTCCGACTGATCCCAGTCTGTTTGAATTGGCACGAGTGGCGAATGGGATGACTTCTGTAATCGGAGATGTACGAGAACTCGATCGACTTCAGCAAACAATGCGCGATTTCAAACCAGAGATCGTGATTCATATGGCGGCTCAACCTTTAGTGCGTCGTTCTTATCAAGCTCCTGTTGAAACATTCGCCATAAATGTGATGGGTACTGTGAATGTGCTGGAGGCTATTCGTCATACTAATAGTGTTCGCACAGTTGTCGATATTACATCTGATAAGTGTTATGAGAATCGGGAGTGGGTCTGGGGATATCGTGAGACAGATTTGTTGGGGGGTTATGATCCTTACAGTGGCAGCAAAGCGTGTGCTGAGTTAGTCGCGGCAACTTATCGAAATTCTTTTTTCAATCCATCAACCTATTCTGAGCATGACGTAGCCCTAGCCACAACCCGCGCAGGGAATGTCATTGGTGGTGGGGATTGGGCAGCCGATCGCCTTGTACCTGACATTCTTAAAGCCTTGATGAATGGAGAATCTGTTCTGATTCGCAATCCCCAAGCGACTCGTCCGTGGCAACATGTTTTGGAACCGCTTAATGGCTATCTAATGCTAGCCGAAAAACTCTACACTCAAGGAACAGCCTATGGGGGTAGTTGGAATTTTGGACCGGATAGCTCAAATATTGAAACAGTATCGTGGATTGCTGATCACCTTTGCTCTCTCTGGGATGGTGATTTGACTTGGACTCGTGATGCTGAGACAAACCATGTCCATGAAAACACATTCTTAAAGCTAGATTGCTCTAAAGCACAGACTAAGCTAGGTTGGCGTCCAAAGCTCGATTTAAAGACTACTTTAAGTTGGATTGTGGATTGGACAAAAGCCTATCAAGCTGGGTATGAAATGCGTCACTTCACCGAGGAACAGATTCAGCATTTCATGTTATTCAGCACATCTACAGCAATGAGTCCAGTCATTACCAGCCAACAACTAGTTGCGATGTATGACTAATCTTCGCGTTCGAGCGGCAGATTTTTAAAGTTTCACGTAGCTCGTTGGGCTTAATTTTCGTATTTTTTTAATGCGAGGATTAAGCCCTTTTCTTGTAAAAGCAATCATTTCCTGCTGATGGTGCAAAACCGCATCAACTGTAGTGTCTACGTGTGACGATCGCTCATTTCATCCAATCGTCACACCCGATCGTTTCACTCCATTAGGATTTAATCTCTAGATTCAGACTCTAATACTGACATGCCCCAGAAGCCGATCGCCAGAATTCCACTCATAAACAGCAACACTCCTGTTAATGGATTAACCGAATCATCTGAGGTCAGCACCCAGCAAAGTAAGATGGTGGCGAAGAAGATAATAGCGGATACTGAAAAAAGTCTGCCCATAATTTTGCGTAGCTCACGTGAAATGGATCGCGATCGGATGAAGCACTTCAAAACATTGCCTGATTATTCCGAAGATACAAACTAAAGTTAGGATACACCTCCTCCAAGCGAATTGACCACTTGGAGGATATTCTTATCTAGAGTAACAGCCCAGAGTGATCTCCCCCAGGCTGCGTTTCAATGTTAGATACCTGGTTGACTGAGTGAGCGCTTCTCTATAAGGAGGATTCAGGTGAATTCTTTAGTGTTTCGGATTCATTCATTAAAACTACCCGATTGGGTGATTTTTAGGTTTTTGGAACCTTTTTGGAATCTTTATGATCCCGATCGCTATCAGTGTTAAAGTTCAGTCTCATTTTTGTTCATCTACGCATCCTAGCCGATAGCCAATTCCATGCACAGTTTCAATCAACTCCTCCGGTGCGCCAGCCGCTTTGAACTTTTGACGGAGACTGCGAATGTGAACTTTCACGGTTAATTCATCGGGTGGCGTTTCCAATGTCCAGGTATGTTCGATAATCACACTGCGGCTCAATACACGCCGACCATTTCGGAGTAACAGTTCAAGTAAGCTATATTCTTTTGGCGTTAAGTGTAAAGGGCGATCGGCATATGTAACTTCGTAGGTGCTAGGGTTGAGACGGAGATTGCACCATTCCAAAATGGGTGGTGATGCGCTGTTCCCTCGACGTAATAAAGCCCGAATTCGAGCAAAAAGTTCTTGCAAATCGACGGGCTTAACCACGTAATCATCGGCTCCAGCATCAAGTCCGGTAATTTTGTCACTGACAGTATCGCAAGCAGTCAGCATTAAGACAGGCATTGAATAGCCATGCGATCGCAAGCGATGACACAGTTCTACGCCGTCTAGTTCAGGCAGCATGATATCGAGAAGCATTAAATCATAGTCAAGCACTTTGACCTGACTCCAGCCTGTTTCTCCATCAGTGACAACATCTACAACATATCGTTGGTCGCTTAAGGCTTCGGCAAGGGTTTCCGCCAAGGAGATGTCATCTTCTACTAAGAGAATTCTCATACGCTTTGTTAAAGAGTGTTTCTAATTTGACTTAAAATTTAATTTTGATACTAAAGCCGAGACAAATCTGAGTTTAGGTAAAAATGGCACCTATTTTTAGGGTGATGTTTTGTCGGGACGGGGGCGATCGTACCAGCACCGCTACAGTTCAGGCTTAATATGGAAGAAAAAAAGTTATTGAAAGTTTATAAAACGCAATCAATTACTCTTAAAGATTTCGGATTGTTACACTTTTAACAATTTGCTCGATCTTTTCGATTTCTTTTCGATTTCCTCACCCATATCTTTACCTTGTCCACGTACCTTCTAGTTCCAGGCAAACAAACGCTAGTCGTCATCAGCCATTCTTCACAATTGCTGGCTACTAGATTGCCCCACCTCCAATACCCCCTTATTTAGGAGAATTTGAAAAATGCTTGATGCTTTTTCTAGAGTGGTTGAACAAGCGGATAGAAAGGGCGCTTATCTCGGTGACAACGAACTGAATGCGCTCTCTAACATGATTGCTGAGAGCAACAAGCGGTTGGATGTTGTGAACCGTCTTACCAGCAACGCTTCTACCATCACAGCAAATGCTTATCGCGCACTGGTTGCTGAGCAGCCTAATGTATTTGGTCCTGGTGGTCCTTGCTTCCACCACCGCAATCAAGCGGCTTGCATCCGTGATTTGGGCTTTATCTTGCGTTATGTCACTTACTCCGTACTAGCTGGTGATGCAAGCGTGATGGACGATCGCTGCCTCAACGGTCTGCGTGAAACCTATCAAGCACTCGGTACTCCTGGTGCAACCGTGGCGTCTGGCATCCAAAAAATGAAGGATACCGCAATCTCTATTGCTAACAATTCCAACGGCATCACCCGTGGCGATTGCAGTGCCCTCATGTCTGAATTGGCTGGTTATTTCGATCGCGCCGCCGCTGCCGTTGCTTAATTTATCTACTGTCCTTAGCCCCTTGTCTTTTGTCACTGGCTGTCAACAAGTGATAAGTGATAAGTGATAAGTGATAAGTGACAAAACCATTCCAATCTCTCTTTTCGACGCAACCATTGAAGGTCTTTTTTTTAGGAGATACCCCGTCATCATGAAAACTCCTTTGACTGAAGCCATTTCTGCCGCTGATTCTCGCGGTGCTTACCTGAGCAACACGGAAATGCAAGCGATCTTTGGTCGCTTCAATCGAGCGCGGGCTGGGCTGGAAGCCTCTCGTGCATTCGCAAGCAATGGCAAAAAGTGGGCTGAAGCTGCCGCTAATCACGTTTATCAGAAGTTTCCCTACACAACACAGATGCAGGGATCTCAGTATGCCTCCACGCCTGAAGGCAAATCGAAGTGTGTGCGAGATATCGATCACTACTTGCGTACCATCAGCTATTGCTGCGTGGTAGGTGGCACAGGTCCGTTGGATGAGTATGTCATTGCAGGTCTAAATGAGTTCAACTCGGCTCTAGGATTGTCTCCTAGCTGGTACGTAGCAGCTCTGGAATTTGTGCGCGACAATCATGGTCTGACTGGTGATGTAGCAGGTGAAGCAAACATCTACCTCAACTATGCGATCAATGCATTGAGCTAGGTTTGGCGATCGACCATCAGTAATCACCATAGCTTGAATTATGATTTGCCTCTGGTAGAGGCGTAAGGTTTTGCGTTTCTACCAGGTTTCCTAATTGCAAATCACAGCCAACTTGATTGCAGCAAGTTAATCGCAGTGCATAAACTATTTTCAACGGAGGCTAAACCATGAGTCGTTTAACAGATGACCGCTTGGGCATCAGCGCCGTAACCGACACCGACAGAATTGAATTGCGTCAAAGCTGGACGGAAGACGAATTACAGCGAGTGTTTCGAGCAGTTTATGAACATATTTTCGGACGAGAACGGGTCTATGTAAACGGGATATTTTCCAGTGCAGAAGCCTTGTTGCGGAATGGTCGAATTACCGTTCGGCAATTTGTCCGCACATTGGCACAATCTGAGTTTTACAAAGAAAAGTTTTTCTACAACAAGTCTCAAGTGCGGTTCATTGAGTTGAACTATAAGCATCTATTGGGACGTGCGCCTTACGATCAATCGGAGATTGCATTTCACGTCGATCTGTATGCTTCTGAGGGCTACGAAGCGGAAATTGACTCCTACATTTATAGCCAAGAATATGACAGTGCCTTTGGCGATAGTACGGTTCCCTATTACCGGGGATTTCGATCGCTCCCTGGCATGAAGCAAGTCGGGTTTAATCGTCTGTTCGCGCTCTATCGGGGCAATGGGAACAGTGACAATGCCCAGTATGGCGGCAAGAGTGCCCGCTTACGGCAGCAGTTGTCTCGGAATTTGCCCAACGCCATTTTTCCAGCGGCGAAACCCAGTCTAAGTGATGGACAAACCGCAGGCGGAATGCTGAATGTTTCTCCGGCTCGTGGTGATAACCGAGTATACCTGATGGAAGTAGTTTTAGGCGGCTCATCAACGCAGGTAGCAGTACGGCGTAGCCGACAAGTGTATACAGTACCGTTTGAACAGCTTTCTGAACGGTATCAGGATGTGCATCGTCGAGGCGGCAAGATCGTCCGGATTACGCCAGCCTAAGAAAGGGTGATTGGGGGATGGGGTTGTTCGTCTATCTCCCTCGCTCTCTCGCTCCTCTACTCCCTCACTCCCCGTTATCCCGCTCATGGTTACAACGACTCCTGCTTCAGCCGAACCGATCGTCTCCGCAGAAACGGCGATCGCTGCACTCCGATCGCATGATAATCAGACTCGCTATTATGCGGCTTGGTGGTTGGGTAAATATCAGGTGCAGGATGCCTTAATTCCGCTCTGTGAGGCACTCTCTGACGAGGACTATCGCACGGCGGAAGGGGGCTATCCGCTTCGCAGGCAGGCAGCACGAGCATTAGGGCAATTGAAGAATCCACAGGCGGTTCCAGCGTTGCTGGATGTGTTGTCTTGTTCAGATTTGCGGTTGCGAGAAGTGGTAATTCAGACGCTAGCGGCGATCGCTGATCCTCAAGCCGTTCAGCCTCTCCTTCAGCTTTTAGTAGATGGTGGAGAACAACCTCATGAGGTTCTTATCGAAGCGTTAGGAACGTTGAATGTTTGGGAAGCAAAACCCTGGATTGAACCATTCCTCAATCATTCATCAGAACGAGTTCAATGTGCGGCGGCTCGATATTTTTATTTGTTAACTCAGAAGCCAGAATATATCGAACGAATCGTTCGTAATCTTGATCATGAGAATATGTATTTGCGGTGGGCAGCCGCATTTGATTTAGGAGCGATCGGTCATTTAGAAGCTGCAAATGCGATTATTTCGGCAAAGATTGGCAATGGTTTGAAACTTTTGAATCTCAAACGCATCCTAGAATCAGTATTGAATAGCGACCTAGACGAAAACAAGAAGCAAGAAAAAGTACAATTTTTGCTTCAGGCGATCGATAAACTGTTGATTCAACTCTAAATCGAGTGAACAGATGAAGCCGTCGTAGTCGTAGGGTGGGCGCTGCCCACGTCTTATAGCTTGTCGCCATCAAGGTTAGGACGTCGGGATTAAAGGAGGTGTGGGGGCTTGCCCCCAGCTAGGGGTTCCACCCCTGCACCCCGTCTTAACCCAAGTGGCTGTCGCTATACAAATCATTTTTTAGAGTTTAATTCACACTCTTTCAGTTAATAAACTATGAAT
>JAAUSF010000030.1 GCA_012033255.1 Cyanobacteria bacterium RU_5_0 | reverse complement strand
ATAGCAGCCCTAAATCATTTGTAAGAAGGGGTGGAGGGGGCAGTGCCCCCTCCTTGGACTCGTCCCAACCCCACTTTGGGTTTTCTCACAATTGATTTGGGATTGCTATAGAGGGTCAGTATGCCGCTCTAGAAGAGCATTTACAGAAAATTGCAGCAGAACGCAATAAATCCCCAGAACACCAACGGCAGGGACTCATTGCAAAATGGGAGAAGACGGTTGCGGTTTGCCGTTACCACATTGCCAAATTAGAACGGAAGCTAAAAAATGACGGAATCTATGGCAGTCATCGATCAAAAGTCTTTGGAATTGCTCAAAGTTCACCTGGGCGAGTATCACACCTAATCTGGAGCGAGCACTGGTTGCCGTCAAAATTCTTGAAACAGCCGATCCGGCTTCTGAAGAATTTTCCGATGCGCTGGCTGAATTGCATGTGTCTGCCACGGTTTTGGAGCCATACTCCGAGGGAATGGTGGAGGCGATCGATCAATACACCGAGGATTTACCAGACGATGACGGCATGGACGAAGGAACTCCCAAAGATGTCTTGAGCAACGGATAGGGTTGTCCCGCTCATGCCTGCTGCACTATAAAGAACGATCGTGTTTAACCTGCATCATTCATACTGATCAACGAGACAGGTTAAGGGTTTAGCTCCCTGGATTCTCAAAGAATCTGGAGATTTGGGCGCAGATCGTCAATAATCCAGGCTAAGGTCTTTTCATCGGTGAATGGTGCGGTAGACTGGGTGTGGCTGATATTCAGTGAACCCAAACTGTAGTCCCAGTCCTGGTGAACCGAGTAGCCAGCATCCTTGAGAGCCGTTAAAACCACATCGACAAACAGTTCATGCACTCGGGTCGTGGGGTGAGCCTCATCAAAGAAGACAAACTCATCGGGATTGACTGAACCCGATTGTCCAATCAGCGGATCAGTGTTGTTGGTAAAGCCAAACTCTTCAGGCGCATTAGCAATCCGTTGACTGAAGCCAAATGCATCAACTGAAATCACATCAATCCCAAGCGTTTGCTCTAACTGATCCAGGGTCTGATCGAGGGCTTGATTAAAGGCAGAACTGACCAACGTTGCCTGGGTTGTCGTTCCTGATTCAATACTGAAAGGGAGGGTGCCCAGATCAGAGGCATTAGGAACAATAATTTTCTCGGCTCCTAAATTGGCGAGGGTTGCAATAGAGGTGGCAAGGTTAGTGACGGCATCAGCGATCGCCGTTGGAACGGCTTGGGGGTCGCTGAGATTGAGAAAATCATTGCTGCCCGCCCAAACGACATAAAGCGCATCGGGATCGGCTCCATTCGCTCCGGTGGTTGCGGCAAAGGTATCAATCTGGTCTAGCAAGCCAGGAAAATTGGCGATCGGGATCAGGGCATCACTCAGGTTTTCCCGTCCGCTCAAGGCTCCAAGGAAGGCAAAATTGCTAACCTCATCGCGAGTCAACCCCAATTTGGGAGCGATGAAATCAACCCAGAGCGGACCATTGGATAATCGTCCATTGAAGGAAGGAGGGCTGGGAGGAAATATGCCACCCGTGGCACTGAAGAAATTGCCCGTGTCGGAAAGGCTGTCTCCAAACACCACAAGGTTACTGAACGTTGGCGGCGGTAAGGTGACAACAAAATCAGTTTCCGTAATCGATCGGGCTTGGACTCCAATCAGAATGGCAAAGGGTTGTTGCTGACCTGCCAAACTCACGAAGGTATCGTTCCCAACCTGAGCAATCTGGAGTAAATCAACCGTCAAGCCCTGCTCCAGGACAAGGCGATCGCGCCGATTCTGGAAATCAGTGATGGACGTGATGCCATTGTTGGGACCAATCAAGAAGCGATCGCGCCCTGCTCCTCCGGTGAGTTCATTGGCATCCGCACCCCCTGAAAGCACATCATCGCCATTACCACCCAAGAGAACATCCATCCCCGTCTCACCCAAGAGGACGTCATCGCCATTACCACCCAGGATCAGCTCGGTTCCCTCGCCGCCTTGAACCCAGTCACTTCCTCCATCCCCGTTGATAAAGTCTGCGCCACTGCCGCCCACGATGGTGTCGCGTCCGTCACCGCCATTAATGACATTGTTGCCATCGCCAGCCTGAATGGAGTCATTGCCGCGATCGCCATTGAGAAAACCACCACCAGCAATCTGATCATCACCATTTCCACCATTGACGATATCCTCGTCAAAACCACTATCAATGATGTCATTGCCGCCATTGCCATTGATAACGTCATCGCCTGCTAATCCTTCAATCACGTCAGCCGTATGGGTTCCATCCAGCACATCATTATTATCAGTTCCACTAATCGCGACATCATCAATAATCGTCAGCGTAGCGATATTATTTGCCAGACTTACATGATAGTCTGCTCTAGACAGTAGTTCAATCGAGATCGTCTCATCTCCTTCAACTAAACCATCCTCAAAGGGAGTCACAACTAACCTGGCTTCAGTGGCTCCCTCCGCGATCGTGACCGTTGAGATAAAACCGGGAATCGGTCGAATATTGAAATTATCAATGTTAGTTGTTCCGGCTGTCCCAATATTGACATCGCGCGATGTTGTTTCTGGATCGGTATCTCCAGCCTGGAAGTTAATGACCACGCCTCCTGTAGGAGCGGGCTGGCTGAGTTTGAAGATAAACACTCCCGATCTTGCCCCGGTTTCGGCAAGGGGAATGGCTGGTTCAGAGAACACGCTGATTTCTAAGGCAGAACTTTGATTGTTCATCATATTTTGAATGAGATTAACTGGAGTATTGGATGGGGCGGAAATCGCAAAACGAGTTGAGCGATCGCCTCCCCTTATTGCATCATTAAAGCTAACAAAATGGATCTCATTAAGTTGATCCGGAGGAATGAGGAGCAAGGTGGCAATCGGTTCCCCGGTTGCAGCAATTTGAATGGTGCTGGAGGTGCCAAACAGAGCCGGAACAATCTTTAATTGGTCAAAGGTGAGTCCGTCAGCGAGGACAAGCCGATCTTGACCCAATTGAAAATCTTGAATGTCGATGATGCCACCCGATTGCAAGACAAAGCGATCGCTCCCCTCGCCACCAAACACCAGATTAAAGCCAGATCCGCCATCAATTAGATCATTGCCACCGCTGGCTAGGATGATGTCGTTTCCTGAGTCGCCATAAACGGTATCGTTGCCGTCTCCAAGTCGGAAGAAGTCGTTGCCTTCGCCACCGAAGGATTGATCATTCCCTCCATCCGTTCCCAGGAAGAAGTCATTGCCTTCATCACCGTAGGCTTGATCGTTGCCTGCACCACCGACAAGTACATCATTGCCTCGACCTGCCAATAATTTCTCATCTCTATCATTGCCCTGAATAAAATCGTTTCTGTTACTGCCCCGAATGTTGTTTCCATTCATTGTTCTGTTTTCCCTGTAGTTTATGCAATTGAAAATTTCTGTAATAATGCGTTCGATACCACTCGATAGTTTTCTGCGCTAACGACCCATTATCTCTGCCTCAGATGCGCCTGAATTCTCAGTTATGAATCTGAAACGACTGAAACAAAAAGGGGCAAAAGTGAAAAATAGTGAGAAATTTTGCATCGTTAGGCTAAAAGTGGTGTGGGTGGCGGCATTGTTGCCGTTGTGCCAGGGAAGTTGGGCATTGGGATCTTTTCGCCCCCTCTGGACGAGAAAGGCAACAGCGTGAGAGTTTCTTTCCTACATTCAGGCACTTCAACAAGATCCCATGCTGAACCAGATTTTAGGGGGAGCCGTGTACCAAGTCCAATGGACAGTTGATCGGTACGTTTGGGGAAGTTCCTGAGCTATCGTTTGCCGAATGACGCTCATGACGCTCGTCGCTCAGGCTCCCATAGCTGAGAATAGGTTAGGAGAACTGAACGGACTCGATCGTTTGTGTCATGTTGTGCGTCAAAATTGGTATTCACCTGCTCATGCCATCCAACAGCAATTGCGAATGACTATGATTTAGGGCTGCTATAGACAACTGAAACAACTGAAACAACTGAAACAAAAACAGTGAGAAATTTTATTGGCTTAATTCACCTAGGGTAATGAGATATAGCTGTCGCCATACAAGGCTAGGACATCAGGAT
This sequence comes from Cyanobacteria bacterium RU_5_0, assembly GCA_012033255.1. Taxonomy (GTDB): domain Bacteria; phylum Cyanobacteriota; class Cyanobacteriia; order Elainellales; family Elainellaceae; genus JAAUSF01. The sequence continues at coordinate 43,368 of JAAUSF010000030.1, read as the reverse complement.
TAAAGGGGGTGTGGGGGCGAAGCCCCCAGCCAGGGGTGGAACCCCTGCACCCCGTCCTAACCCAAGTGGCTGTCGCTATAGGAGAACTCTTCGACGATTTTCTGTTGCAATTCAAATGAGGCAGGGGCAGTGATCGCAAGCCTAACAACATCTAATCAAATCGGGCAAACGACTAGAAAATCTAGTCTGGAAGCTGTGCAGTGTCTAATGTGGCGCTTAAATGGATTGCTGGAGCAGGCGATCGCCATCCTACAAACGACTCAAGACACAGGTGCTGATCCCTACCGGGGGTTACATATCGAGCGGGAAGACGTGGTGCGGTTGTTGACCCATGAGCCAGGAGCACCCTTATTTGCATCCCGTTCAGAAGCGGCTGCACGAGAGGATAGTCAGATGGACATTCCACCTGGCTCTCGGCTTGATTGGCTCCAGGAAAAGTTTGAACTGTCTAAATTTGATCTGGACGTAGTGGCGATCGCCCTTGCACCTGAACTTGACCTGTCCTACGAACGCATTTATGCCTATCTTCAAGATGATGTCACCCGCAAACGTCCCAGTATTGACCTGGCACTCAATCTACTCAGTCCTAACCCTGCTGAGAAGTTGGAGCAACAGGTTCATTTCTCACCGGATGCGGCGCTCCTGCGTCATGGGCTACTGCAACTGATTCCTGACCCCCATCAGGCTCAGCCTCCCTTCCTCAGCTATGCCTTGAAATTGGACGATCAGGTCAGTCGTTTCCTACTGGCGCGATCCGGACTAGACCCCCGACTTGCCGCCTGCTGTGACTGGATTGAACCTACAACGCACTTCGATCAACGCTTCCTAACTCCAGAAATTCAAGCCGGATTGCGATCACTTTCCCGGCAATGGCAAACGACCCAGTGGCGCAGCCCACTCAAACTGTATTTCCAGGGAAAGCCAGGACTAGGGCAGCAAACCGCCGCAGTCGGACTTGCGGTTGAAGTTGGCAGCCCTCTGCTTTGGGTCAATCTGGCACAATTTTTGGAGTCAAAAACTGATTTCAAGCAACGCTTACAATGCTTGAGCCGTGAGGTTTTATTCCAGAAAGCAGTCCTTTGTCTGGACGGACTGGACGCACTCGATCGCCGGGATGGGAAACTGACTGCCTCCCATCTACTCGCCGCTTTGCCTAACTGCCTGACAATTTTAACCGGAGAACAGCCCTGGATACCTTCTGGAGACAGCGATATCGATGTGATCCCCATTCCGTTTACCTTGCCCGATTTTGCCCAGCGTCGTGCCTGCTGGCAAACTTATCTGGGCACCGTGGGCACTGCTGAAATTGCGATCGCCCCCACCGACCTGGATGCCCTGGCGGATCGCTTTCGGTTAACACCTAAACAAATTGAGGGAGCGATCGCCACCGCCTGTAATGCGGCTCGATGGCAAGCCGCCTGTTTGGGAGATGGGGGGATGGGAAGATGGGGAGATGGGGAGAGTACCAGCACTCAACACTCAACATTCAACATTCAACACTCCGCACTTTCCGAACTCTTCGTCGCTGCTCGTGCCCAATCTCGTCATGATTTAGCCGCAATGACACGGAAAATTCAGCCCAGGCAAACCTGGAATGATCTGATCCTGCCGTCAGTGGAGTTGAATCAGCTTCGAGAGTTGTGCAATCAGGTGAAGTATCGGCATGTGGTGTATGACGAGTGGGGATTTGACCAAAAGCTGTCTTTGGGGAAGGGCTTAAGTGCGCTATTTTCAGGATCTCCAGGAACGGGAAAGACGATGGCCGCAGAGGCGATCGCCCACGAACTCCAACTGGATCTTTACAAAATTGACCTCTCCCAGGTGGTCAGTAAATATATTGGCGAAACGGAGAAAAATCTCGATCGGATTTTCACTGCCGCAGAAAATGCCAATGCTATTCTGCTATTTGACGAAGCCGATGCGCTATTTGGCAAACGCTCTGAAGTCAAAGATGCCCACGATCGCTACGCCAATTTAGAAGTTGCCTATTTGCTGCAACAAATGGATGAATACGAAGGCATTTCCATTCTCACCAGTAATTTACGTCAAAATCTAGATGAAGCCTTTACGCGACGCATTCGCTTTATCATTGAGTTTCCCTTTCCAGATGAAGCGTCTCGTCTGCAAATCTGGCAGGGTATCTGGTCAAACCATACGCTGTTAGACACCGATGTCAATTTGCCACTGTTAGCGCAACAGTTCAAACTTGCAGGAGGCAATATCCGCAATGTGTCTCTGGCTGCTGCGTTTCTGGCCGCCGCAGAAAATCAAAAAATTCATACGAAGCACCTATTGAAAGCTATCCGACACGAATTTCAAAAAATGGGACGGTTAATCAATGAAACCGAGTTTCTACCGTCTGAGAACGCTCCTTGACTAAATCTATAACCCAAATGAGTAGGGTGGGCATTGCCCACGGTGTACTTAACGGGTATCCAAGAAATCTTTATGGAGAATGCCCACCCTATTGGGAAAGGAATGAAATCTGATGATTCAGGATCTTGACGAAACAATTCGGCAACTACTAATTCAACACGTGCCCATCAACGAAACGGTGATTGATATTCAGTTCGATCGCCCTAATCAAAATTGGGAAAGCAGACTAACAAAACCTACTATAAACTGTTTCCTTTACGACATTCGTGAAAATTTATCCTTACGATTTGATCAACAGCGTTATTTAACTCGCAATACTCCAGCGAATAACGAAGAAAAAGCGACAGGCATTGAAAGAGTTGCCCCGGTTCGCATGGATTTCACCTATCTGATTACCACCTGGACGCGATCGGAAGAAACCAGAGTGTTGGAAGAGCATATGCTGTTAGGCAATATTCTGAGAACGTTATTGCGCTTCCCGATTTTATCCTCTGAGATGTTGCGGGGAGAATTGGTAAACCAGCCTCTACCCGTTCGTACCTGGGTGGCTCAACCAGAGGATATGCCCAAAACCTGGGAGTTCTGGGGAGCAAATGAGTGGCGCTTAAAAGCAGGCTTGAGCTATCGAGTCACACTCGCCGTTGAACCCGTGTTGCCAGAAGGGGTGGAACTGGTGACAGAAACAATTTTAAGAATGCAACTCACGTCTTAATGACAGTTATCGGTACGATCGCCCTTCCCATATCGACTCAAGAGGAACCCATACCATGCCCTTATTCAAGCGAACGACTAAAGCCAAACTCCATGCCCAGCAACCGCCGATCGTAGAGCCAGAAGTAATCCCCAATTCTCCAGAGCCTCTCATGCAACCGATCGCCCCAATGAGTGTCACGGCTAATCCCAACACTCATGCGGCAATCTTAAATCGTTCGACTGCTGATCAGCCAGCCTCAAATCCTCAATTTTTAATGCAATTGCAACGACAGTATGGCAATCGCTATGTTAATCAGGTGGTGCGACAGTTTCGCTCACCCTCTAATCCGGTTTCAGCCCCCGCTGTGATTCAACCCAAGCTGACTCTAGGTGCAGTGGGGGATAAGTATGAACAGGAAGCCGATCGCATTGCCGGTCAGGTTGTCAATCAGATACATCACACTTCCTCTCAACCAATTGCACCAGGTTCAGCCGTACAGCGAGAGAGGATGCCAGAAGACGACGAAGCGTTCCAAAGGCAGCCAGAGATCGGTATGATTCAACGACTCTCTGAGAATGAAATGGTGGCAACCCCGCTGCAAGGGGAAGGAGATCTGACAACGGGAGGCACACTCACTCCTGAAGTGGAAGCGTCAATGAATCAGTTCAGCGGGGGTCAACCTCTGCCAAACAACTTGCGCCAGTCGATTGAACAGGCAACTGGGGCAAACTTCACCAGTGCCAGAGTTTATACGGATAATCAAGCAGACGCGCTCAATCGATCGCTAGGATCTGTGGCTGCTACCCACAAAAATAAGATGATGTTTCGGCAGGGAGCTTATCAACCCGAAACAAAGGCAGGACAGGAGACGATCGTGCATGAGGCGGTTCATATGGTGCAGCAAGGAGCCGTGCAACAGGTTCAGCGCCAACCCGCGAAGGTATCACATGCCAATGTTGGGGAGAGGGTTCAACGGGGATTCCTCAAAAAACCGCGCATATGGCTGGGGAAACATGGAATTGGTATTGGCAGGAGTGGCGTAAAAGCAGCCTACGATCGCATCAAACTACGAAGGCCTGCAGTTGACCAAAACACATTCCAGGAGGCTTATAAGGCAACACGTGAATTAATAAAATTAAATTACTCCCGTTACCGATCGTCTCTCAACGATCAACCCTTTGATCAGGTATGGAACAATCCAGTTGACAGAGCAACGCTGAGAGAAAAAATGGAAAAAGAGCATGCTGCCGAAAACATTAACTTTCTTGAGTCCGTAGATAATTGGTTAGCTAAAACACCGTTAGATCCAAAAATTGCATTGTCTATTTATAGAGAATACATTCCAGAGAATGCACCACAGCAGATTAATCTGAGTGCATCTATATGTGAAGGATTAGAGGCTATATTCTCACAGTTTGCGTGAATGGAGATGATCATGCAGCCATCTAGACAAACATCCATTCCGAAAGCTCAATCACGGCAACCATCCGCCGAAGTTTCCCAACAGGAGGCATTAGAGACTGCCCAGAGTGCTTCCTGGCAGCATGATTCTCTGTTGTCGCCGATCGGCACTATTGCTAATCCAAGTGCCCATGCTGAACTGTTGCAGCGTGCTTCATTGGGGCAGTCCTCTTCACCCTCCCAGTTTTTGCTGCAATTACAGCGACGATACGGCAATCGCTATGTCAATCAGGTGTTGCAGCGATCGCAACAACCCAACAGTACTGCAATATCAACAACACCATCCGCACTAGAGCAATCAATTCCACCAAAGCACCCAATTGCACCAGAGCATCGATCTAACACTGCCAATCCCCCAGTCAGCGAAAATTTGGGCATACCTGTGATTCAGCGTAAGAAGGGTGGATCAAAAGAAGCGCCGAAAACAACCCATCAACCAACGGCGAACCAACCAGCACCTCTGAATTCAACGTGGCAGAATGCACCCCTTCTCAACGACCCCAAACTCAGAGTCGAACATCAACGGGTGATCGATGATGCTAAAGCCAAAAACCAGAACTGGTACCTGATGCCCGGTGCCACCGTAGCACCTATGAATGGTGGTGCGATCGGTCAGCCTACCCCCTTAGGGAACAAAAATCCAGAACCTGTCACCGAAAAGCAGGATGTGACTAGCTTTAAGATTTCTCAGGGAACGCAAATTTACTCCACAGCAAGCTTTAAGCTATTACCCCAACTCACCACCCACGATGTAGAAGTGGTTCCACAGCCAAAATCACAAGATGATCAAGGAAATGCGGGATACGTTGTCAATTTTCCATTTGCAGGCCCCAATTCCATAGCCTTACCACTTTGGTTTTATGAGGCTGCGTTGCAACCAGGAGTCCAGGGACATCTGATTAGAAGTGGGAGAACGCCATATTGGATTGCCCAGAATAACGCTCATCTTCAGCAACTCAATGCCTTCATCGATCGCACCCAGGAGCCACTTTTCCCAGAAGATCCAACACCAGAGCAGGTTTTGCAGGGTGAACTGGGCGATTGTTACCTGATGGCAGCACTTGCCAGCATTACTCAAGCTAATCCTGATTTTCCGAAGGAAATGATGCTGGATAATAACAATGGGACGGTGACGGTGCGTTTGTATGAGATATCCCATGCAGGTTTCTTCAAGCCCTTTAAGGCAACAAAACGCCTGATTCGAGTGAACAAGTCTGCTCCTCACAAACAGGGGAAGGATGTCTATGCACGAGAGTATCTTTGGGTACAATGGTAGAAAAAGCCTATGCTGCCAGTGGGATACGGGGCAATTTGTTAAAGGAAAAGAGCAACGAGGGTGCTTATGAAAACATGGAAGGTGGCTTTTCCTGGTATGCGTTTGAAGTACTGCTGGGGAAAGAGTCTAGCCAAACTGACTTAACGGCTAAAAAAGCGGTTAAAAAATCTCGATCCACGCCGGAGGGGGCAAAACCCATCTTAGCTAAAATTAAAGCGGCTTTGGACAACAAAAAAGCGGTTGCAGCAGGAACGAGACCATTCACTGAAGCAGAGAAGAAAGATGCAATTGCCGAAAAACCAGGGCATAGTGGCGGTGAAGCAAAACTGAGAGGAATTGTTGCACGCCATGAATACACAATTCTGGATATCAATGAACAGGAAAAGATGATCAAGCTGCGTAACCCGTGGGGATTTTATGGTCGAAATGACGATCCGCAAGATTGGTCTGCTCTTCAGCCGGATAAACAAGCCTCGCAAGCAGAACAAAACAAAACAGGTGTGTTTTGGATCGGGCTGGATGATTTTCTAAACTGGTTTGATAGACTTAGCATTTCGGCTGAAGTGAGCAGTTTGTCTAAGGATAAGAAATAATCAAAGGGCGATCGCATTCAGGAGAACCGTTAGGAGCATAAAGAGATGGTTTGGATCATGATTTTGATAGGCATTTTTGTTGTTTTAGTCAGCCTCTTTGCCACAGCCACTCCTGTCCAGGCAGCGATTCCGCCGCTCAATTCAACGGACTCACATGCTGATGCAACCCACATCATCATCGGCACCGTAAAAACCATTTCCCAGCAAGAAGTTTCTACTGAGGAAGGAAACAATTATGAGTTTGTTGCTACCGTAGAAATCATCCAGGTAGAAAAGCAACCTCTCCATTCCGCTGACTTGATTGAAACTGCCGATCGACATCTGGGAGATACCGTGGAAGTTCATTACTGGCAGACCGGAAAACGTCCTTTCGGGTGGACGGGACCGCAAGGACAAAACGCTAAACTGCCTCCCAATACACAAGTACGGTTATTCTTAAGGCTTGGTGTGAACGATCGCTTATCTCTACTGGAACCCAACGGTTGGGAAATTTATGAGTAACAGTACAACGAACATTGATGGAGCAGATTGCGTTCCAGTTTGGGTAAAACCTGTAACCCTTGGAGATTGGGAAACTCAGATTATTGAAAGTGCTGATCTACATTACTGTTTACCGATTCGTGCCGGTTGGAAAACCACCCCTCATATCACCCAAACCCCCTTACAAATCGATCATGGGTTTCAAGGTGTGCATCCTGCCGAATCGCTAATCGTTAGTTTTATGGACAAAGCTGATCCGGCGGCTGATCTGCGAAATTGGGTCGATGCCTTTATTAAGCTGACTGGCTTTCCTATTCTGCCAATGTTCCAACCCATCAACTCGCCGCCCTGCCTGCTGGAATGGCGCGATCAGGGAAGCTGCCCTGCTCTGAGCGATCGCTTGAACGTTGATGAAACCTACCTTTATCAAGGTTTAGCCCAATTTTCCAGTCAACCAGCAGAATGTACTCGCCTATATATTCTTCTAGCGCGACGGGGTAACGTTGCCTGGAAAATAAGCTTGTCGATTTTGTCTGCTTGTCTGCCAGAGGTGCCAGAGGATGTGATCACAACGAATGATCATGTGCGGGCTGGGGCAATCTTTGGCTATCTCTCGTTTCCCTTTCGCAATCTGTAAATCCAAACTCGTATCGCTCTCCCCATACTACTCAAGCGGAGTCTATACTATGCATTCATCCAAGCAACCGACCAACGCTAACCTCCATGCCCAGCAACCGCCGATCGTAGAGCCAGAAGTAATCCCCAATTCTCCAGAGTCTCTCATGCAACCGATCGCTCCGATTGGGATTACGGCTAACCCCAGTGCCCATGCGGCAATCCTCAATCGTTCGGTAGCGGATCGATCCGCCTCGAATCCTCAGTTTTTACTGCAATTGCAACGACAGTATGGCAATCGCTATGTCAATCAGGTGGTGCGACAGTCTCGCTCAACCTCTAATCCCGCTTCAGTCCCCTCTGTGATTCAACCCAAATTGACGCTGGGTGCAGTGGGGGATAAGTATGAACAGGAAGCCGATCGCGTTGCCAAGCAGGTTGTCAATCAAATTAATCTCCCTGCATCGCAGTCATCCACACAGAGTCAGTCTGTTCAGCGCCAGGAAACGCTGGAAGACGATGACGAATTGAGGATGAAGCCAGTGGCAGGCACAATTCAGCGCATGGAGACGCTAGAGGAAAAAGATGAGCTACAAATGAGGCCAGTTGTGCAACGACTCGCGAATGAAGAGGGTGGAGCGATCGCTCCAGATCTAGAAGCCTCCATTCAACAACTCGATGGTGGCGGACACCCCCTTCCAGATAGCCTCCGACAACCGATGGAACAGGCGTTTGGAGTAGATTTCAAACACGCCAGGGTTCATACGGGCACTCAAGCTGAGCAAATTAACCAAGCTCTAAATTCTCGTGCTTGTACCGTCGGACAAAACATGATTTTCCGGCAAGCGGAATATCGTCCTGAGAGTCGCCAAGGACAGGAGTTGATTGCTCATGAGGCAACGCATATGGTGCAACAGCTTGGCAAAACTCATCTTCAGACCCAATCAGCTACGACTGGTGCGATCGTTCAAGCTAAATTAAAAGGCACTTACTCCGCAATGGCAGCAGTGGGCACAACAGGCTTTAGATGGAGCAGAATTCTGAAATTGCTGAGGGAATATGAAGTGATGGAAAATGCTCAAGTAGAGAGAATTAAGACAATCGGTCGCTTAGAAAAAAGTCAAAACCGCAGACCACCAAGACCAATGCCAGGAGCGAAAATCATCTCACCTGAAACAATGTTGTCCAATGCTCAAAGGGAGAGAGACGATAAGTTTAGAGACATGAAAAACATGTTGTCTGAAATAGAGAAACTCAGTGCAACCTGGCAAGAAAGGCATAAAGATGCTGAAAGTGATTATACTTTGAAACAGCTACAAGCAATTAGAATTTTACTGCCTCGCGTTCGAGCAGAATTAACTGAGCTTACGAGCGACCGCTTTTCCGAAACTGGTCGTTTTGGAGAACTAACAACTGTCCAGGAAAATGCTGTTGGTGGCGCACTGAGTAAATTAGATATTGTAGAAGGTCAAACTAACTTCAAAGGCTTTTTTAAAGAAGAGAAACCTACAGATAAAAGTACAGATCAGACTGAAACTTTGGGTTTATATGCTAACCAGAATGAGAAAGTGCAAGATCCCCAATGGGGAGCGCGCTCGATTGCGATGAATCGTCTTGACCAATTGCTAAGAACAGATGTGCTAATTAAAACTGAATTTACTGTCAGTAAGAGAACCCAAAAAGGCAAAAAACAGCCGACAATGGGGGTAGTTTTAGCTAAAGCTGAAGGAATTCAGGCTTCAGAGGCATTTAAAGGAAATCGAGTTGTCTATAACGAATTTGATCCAACTCTTGAAGATAAAGAAACTGGCGGCGAAATAATTCGTGCGAATGATGAAGTGCTACAAAGAAGTTTGATCAAGTTGCAAATGCTTGATGCGCTAGCTGGACAAATAGATCGGCATCAAGGAAATTATTTTATCCAAACAGATGCTCAAGGGAATGTTATTGGTGTACAAGGTATTGACAATGACCTGGCATTCGGAGTTGTACCCCTTCCTTACGATCTTACCAAAGAACATAAATATCAATTTAAACTTAAGGAGTATAGAGGTTTACCGCCAATCGTAGATGAAGAAACTGCTGAAAAAATGCTCGACCTTACAAAAGAGGATATTCACTCAGCACTCGATGGATTATTAGCTCCTGAAGCAGTAGATCAAACTGTTCAACGGTTAGAGGTTATTCAGACCAAATTGAATGAAATGAAAGGTTTAGGGTTGTTCAGAACTAAATTTGACGAACAGACATATCAAGAACTTGGTGGCAACAATGAAAGTTATGCGGGAGCATTCAAAGAGATCGCACTGGATTTTTCACTGCAAAAAGTTTTGGAGGAAACTGATTTTATAGAGGCTGCGAAACTTACAACTACCCGCCAATTTAAAACACAAAAAGAAAAAGAAGAGACGGCGAATCAGGATTTAGTTGCCGCATCCGAAAACCTAACAAGCCGAGTTAGTGAAAAAGAAATTACTGTCGATCGAGCATTCCAAATCGCGAGTGGTCTTTCCAAAGAAATGAAAACAACAAATAAGTTTTGGTCTGAAGCAATCAAAAGTTTGCTAAAAGCATATCAAGACCCAGAATCATACGATCAAAATGCTTTATATGTTTAGCCTTAAAGGTTGATTTAACTTGGTCGATCGCGAGCAAATCTCCGTCCCGATCACGAAACTAGGTAAGTAATGTCCACCGACCGAATTTTTCTGCTTATTCTAGTTGCTGTGTTTGACTTTGTCAAATTTTCTCGCTAATAACCTTGCTATCACACAAACTCCCATTCTCCGGTAGGATCAATCAAAATAGCTATCTCTTGTAATGTTCCGGCTTGGATACAGAGGGTTTTATATTTTTCTGTTTTCCCTAAACGTTGAGTCTGGAGTAATTTGATGCAAAATCCAATCGTAGAAGAAACTCGTCATCGAGTATCGATCGCCGGAACGATCACCGATGCCAACACTCAAAAACCTGTTGCAGGGGCGATCGTCAAAATAGAAGGGCGAGACTTGCAAACCCAAACGGGTACAGATGGTGTTTTCCATTTCATCGATTTGCCTGCCGGACAATATACCCTGACGGTTACGGCTTCTGGTTCTGGTCGGCGCTACACAACTCAAACCCAAGCCTTTGCTGTCCGCGATTCCACGACAGACAGAGTTCTGTTTGATTGGCTCAGGATTCCGCTTGCACCGACGACATGATTGCAAGGCAAGAGAAACCGTCCCACAAAGATGGACGATCGCCTAGTTCTGGAGTGCCTGTTGGAAGGTCTTGATCGCCTCCACATGATTCACCATCGTGATGCAACGTGCTAATAAATCCAGATCAATTCCTTTCACCTCTTCACTGTTAGAAATCTTTTCATAGCCGAGTGTATTGCCTTCTCCTCGCAGATGATAGACCTCTAACACGCCATCTTCCCAGAACCACACTTCCTTGATCTTCAGCCGCTTGTATGCCTCCAGCTTGTTGATGCCGCCACTGGAAAACACCACATCGATCGCCAGATCGGGTAGCATCCGTCCAGGGGCAAGTTTATACGATTCATCCGCCTCTCGCTTGACGGCAACTGTTTCACTTTCCAGCGTCATTGAGCCAGTTGGAGTGAAGTCAAACCCAGCCATCAGCAGGTAAAGCTCCAACAGTGCAGCAATCCTCTTTTTGACGGTTTCGTGGGGTTCTCCAGGCATTCGTTGGATCTCCAGAATTCCATCCAGGAAAGAGAGCCGATAGCCTGGACGGTCTAACAATTGCTCAACGGCTTTGAACTCTCTCCAGGTCATGCCCTCAAACAGCAGGGGGGATTCTTTCCTGGATGTGACGATTGTTGCGACGGTCATTTTGAGTCTCCAGTTTGGTTCCAGATTAGCAATAATGTCTTTAGCCATCGTGGATGTGCTTCATCCTGATTATTGCTAACTTTATTTTATCGGAAATGCCGTTAAGGACGAACGGTTGTTCGTCCTAATAGGGTGCTATAGCCATAGTCATATTGGTTAGGACATTTTTGTGGGGCGGCTTCGCCGCCCCACAAAAATGTCCATGTCCTAACCTAACTGACTACGGCCATAACTTGTAGCAGTTACTTCTCAAAACGATATTTGATCTGCGACCTCTGGAAAAATCGCAGATCTGAAGCGGGTTAAACTCGTTGGAGTAATAGAGCCTTGAGGCTATTTAGTTCAGCTTTCAGTGCTTCAATTTCTGCCTGTTGGGCCTGGACAGTTGCAACTAATTCTTCTAGATGGGGATAGTGAGCAGGTAAACCCACCACCGTATTCACTCGTTTAATCCCCTCTTCCTCCGAGGCTTCCCAGGCTCGACCGACCACTAAAACATAAGCCTCTGGGGTGATTTGATCAGGAGCGATCGCAATGCCTGTGCCATCGTTTTTCCCGGATGGAATAATGTAATCTCCGGCTCGAACATTGCCCCGCACGTTAATCGGCACCTGACCAATAAAAGCGACTTTTTCGTACAGGGCTTCCTGATCCTTTTGTGGCATATTGCCCACCACAATCGGTCGATCGCTAATTGCCATCACCTGATGGGCACCGGCAATGGTTTTGGTGATTTTTCCAGCCACTACGCCTACAATATCACCGGGGGCGATCGTCTCTTCAGGGTGCAGTCGGGGTAGATATTCGGCATAGTCACCGCTACCACTTACAAAAACTGCGTCGCCGCCGCTGCCGCCCCCTTCGATCCGACCAGCAATACTATCATTACCTCGAAAGAAAGTAATGAAATTATTCTGTGAGGTTGCTACAATATTGCCAATTTTCAGTGCTAAAACATCACCACCCCGCAAAGGATCTCGATCCGCGTTCGTATTTTCAATCAGGGCAACATAGGAACCCAGAACCGTGTCTGATCCACCTAAACTACTTTGCACATGCAACCGTGTTGATGGAGTTGTTGTTCCGATGCCAACCCCGGTCGTATTAAGTGCCATCAGCACCGTACCGGCTGTACCGGGAAAGGCATTGCTGCTCGTATTTTCAATTGTGAGAGTTCTGCCAATGCGATTGGCGAATAGGGAGAAGTGTGCCAACCTATCTCCCCGAAACTTGACTTCATTACTATCCATTGTGACCGATCGCCCATTTCCCCCAGATCCAACAACCGTGAGTTTTCCCGTCGGTGCTGTCGTCCCAATGCCGATGTTGCCTCGATCGATCGCCAAAACTGGGTTAAAGTCGCTACTTAAGTTGAATTGATTTAATTGCCAACTCACAACATCTGCCGTTGGAGAAAATGCATTGAGGGTTAAATGGTAATTGTTGGGCGCTTGTTTGGATTCAAACCGGATGAGGTTGCCAGTGAAGGAATCTGGTGTCTGGATCGTTAACTTCGCGGCTGGATCAGTTCTGCCAATACCCACATTGCCATCCACATTCAGTGACTCTGTAACGTGAACGGTATCGTTCACCTCTAAAGCACCCGAAGTGTGTTGAGAAGTCAGGATTCCGTGAATGTTAATGCGATCGGTATCTGCGTTACCCAAAGAACAGTTTCCTTGTGCTGCAAAACTGTTCAAAACATTGAGTTCCCCACCAATCTCCGTATTTTCTTCAATGGTTAAATCGGTTGCCACAGTCAGAGGTCCGTCCAGGCGAGTGCGAGGTGCAATCCAACTGGTAGCATACTGTCGTTCTGATTCGTCATCAATAGTGGTAATGCTGCCATTACCATCCAGGCTAATCACGGCTAACACGATGCCTGATCCATCTTCTGGTTTATCAGGCGTAAAACGAATTCAGGTCTTTCAGTGAAACGGGTGTATTGATCGCTGACCCCTGTTCCCCGATAGCGGTCTGGCTCCAGGGTGACTGCATTGTAGCGAATTACCAGATAAAGCGTGCGTTGGCTACCAAATCGATCGGTAATATCAGTTCTTTGATCGACCAGGATGATTTCTCGTCCTTCTCGATCGATCGCCACACCCGGAGTCACGGTGACGACTCCCGTTGTCTCTGATGTGAGGGTAACCCGCAGTCCGTTGCCTACCACCCCCCAGCCATGTAACGCCAGGTTATGGCGGTGTCGAACGTCGCGATGGTAAGACTGTTCAGCGTTGAAGTCTGCTTCTTCAAGAAACTGGAGTGTAAAGTAGTTCGGGCGTTTGATGTCAGGCATAGTTTACGTTTCCTTCTGAATGTCTCCTGGGTAAAATGTATCGGTTAGGTTACGTTCCTCAAACAATGTTTTAGAGATTCGTTGTAGCATCATCAGACGGATTAGTATCTGGTGACATATTCGCTTCAATATTGGGCGTGAATGGATTTATTTCTGGAGTCGTATTGGTTTCACTACTGGCATCTGTTGAAATCTCCGATGCATTCGCTTGCGAAGATTGACTCTGTAGACTACGTTCATCTATGGGTACTACTCCCAACAGCGTATCCACTCCAATGGTTGAGAACCCTCTCCGAGTTGAAAGCTCTCCGATCTGCATACTGGGAAAAACTGGCTCGACGCGATCGTAAGCCGTATGGGCTGGCTTTTCTAAATCCACAATGGAGCGGGCAATGTCGATTTGTCGTCCCAATGCTCTGCGTGCATCCTCTGATGGAGCCGGACGCGGGAATGAAACCCTGACTCGAAAGGAGTGTGCTGCTTCGGTTTCAATCACCTCTGGCATACCAACCAGGAAAAGTTTTAAGAGTTCTTGAAGGTTGGCTTTCGTACCGCGATAGCGATAGCGCTGGATGATGTTGGCAATGAATTCTCGCTGATTTTTTTCGGGTAAATCTGCCCGCAGGCTGAGTGCTGCCCAACCTGCCAACCAGGACAAAAATTCTTTAGGAGTATGCTGCGGATCAAAGTATGTTGCCAGTTCCGCGATCGTTTCTTCCAGTCCTCGATCTGGAAAGTCAACTTTGTCTGCCTCGACTCGACCCAGCAAAATTCGTTCAAATGGCAACAAGAACTCACCAATAAAAGGATCGGTTTGGTAGAGGGCAGGTAAGAGGGCGAGGAGACGGTTGGACATGATGGGGAGTGGGGAATGAGGAATAGAGAATGGAGAGGTGGAGGATGAAATTTATTCGCGTTATTTTGCTTATCCTTCTGACTCGAATGACAGGATAGGAGATTCAATTAGAAGATGGGTTGGATCGATTTGGGGATGGACGAGTTCGTGGGGTTGGAGGGCGATCGCCACTAATTCCCCAGAGTCATTGCGGATCAGGCGATCGCGTTCATTGTCATCCACAATTAGTTCGTCTTGATTGTCGCGTTTGGTGACGTAATCCACACCGGGAAGGCGATCGAGTAAATCATAGATTTCAGAGACATAGACGTTTCGGCCAAACGGCCAACCCTGTTGCGATTTTCCGCCTGTTAGTGGATGCAAAAACCGCTGCAATTCTCGAACAATGCGCGATCGCATTTCAGTTTCTAAAGCATCGCGTTGTAGGATGAACCGGAATTGTACACCAACAGAAACATAGCGAGGGGCAACCACATGGACTTGAGTAGTCAGCAGTCTGCGAGGTTCGAGATCGGTGGCAACGGCAGTCATCATCTCAGGAGTCGGAATGGGCTGAAGCGCACTTGCAGTGGGATCAGCACCTTCGGGAGTTGGCACAATAATGACACTCACGTGAGCGGGCGCATCAGCCAGTGGATTGTCAGAAGTCAGGTCACGTCGCGGCAGACAATGAGCGCGTTTAACATCAGGGTAAGCCGCGATCGCTAACGCCTCAAAGTCTTCAACGGTAATCGTTCGATAGCGTTGCCGCACTGCCAAAACTGCCGATCGAATTTCCTCATTCAAGGATTTGGTTGGTTGCCACTGCGATCCATTCAGCAATTTCAAAAACATTCGCACATTGTCATCGGTAATCCGATTCTGCCGATAGAGCAACATTTCACTCAAATAAGCCAACAATTCAATTAACGTAATTCCTGGATCAGAAGGATTGTGATTCGTCCACTCTGGCGCATAGACCGGAATCAGCCTGAGTGCCTCTGCAACCAGGTCATCGTAAGTGCGATCGTCAAGGTTAGGAAGGGTGAGGGGCATAAGAGGGATGAGGGATGAAGGACGAAGGAGAAGGGAGGAGCGATGAGTACTAATTAAGAACCCATTCCCCATTCCCTACAGAATCAGCCGAATTTGATGGGTTCCTGAATAGACGAGGAAGTAGTTTCCTGCATTAATTTCAGGAGTTTGCAGAGTACGAATGTGATCGATGCCGGGAATGGCTTCGAGGAGGGCGTAGAAGTCGGATTTGTGGGGTTGGCGTCCGAAATCCCAGCCGGTGCCGTCGAATCCGCCTGTGAGGGGATGAAGGAAGCGATCGAGGGTTTGGAGAACGGTTGACTCAACGGTAGTGGCAACTTCGGGGGTGGTGAGGGCGATTTCGACGGTGACATCAACGGGAACGTAGCGGGGATGGACGACGATCAGTTCAGCGTTGGGGAGGCGGCGGCGATCGAGATAGGTCTGCACTCGGTTGATCAGTTCCAGGCTGGGAGAGGGCTTGGGAGTATCGGCACGAGGAATGAGGATCAGGCTGAGGGTGCCGGGACGGACTTGGGTAGTATCGGGGTCAAGGGCAAGATTGTAGAGAGGGACGCACTTTGCCCGTGCAACTTCTGGAGAAGCCAGCAGCGCCAGATCTTCGTAATCTTCTAGAGTGACAGCGCGATCGCGGTGACGAATTTGGCGGGGGGCACGTTCTCTCAACCGATCCAGGCTTTCGGCGGCGGCTCCACCGGCAGCAGGTTCTAAATTGGTCACGGCATCCACATACGGGACAGTGGTATTGAGTTGCACAATGGTGTTTACCGCCCGATTGCCAACGGTGCCGCCGCCCGTCTGATAGCGAGACATGCGGATGTTGCCTGTTCCGAGGGGTGGAATCAGTCCATTGATGCTGTTGCCAAAGCGAATTTCACCTGTGAGGTGGTTCAGGGTATAGTGGCGATCGTGTGAACCCGACCCATAAAAGTCAGGCACCTGATGCCAGCGCACCCAAATCTCTTGCGGTTGTCCTGGCAGCATCCGAATGGCATCCTCTCCTTCTTCCTGGTACAGTTTGGCTTGTTCCTGGGCTGAAGGTCGTTCCAGTTCCCGCACTTCTAGCTGTTGCCCTGCTAAAACAGGAGTCTGGAGGGTAAAAAACGTTTGGTTTTCATTGCCATTGCTGGAGCCAAGAATCTGATTTCGCAGGGTGACGGTTTGGGCTGCCATTGTGGTATTTGAGAACACGCGCTGGAGGCGGGGTTCGATGGCGTAGTTACCGCTATCCCATCGCACTCGTAGCCAGTATTGCGGTGTTAACCCTAACTCAGCGTGTAACGCGAAATCGGCAGGCGGCAGAAATTCTAGCAAGCCTGAGCGGGTGAAGGCTTCAGTCTCATCCCGAACCGGCAGCGATCGCCAGTGCTGCCCATTGTGATAGTCCCAGATCAGACGCGGCTGTTCACGGTTGGGTGCAATAGGAATGGATAGTTCATCATATTGAACGTCAGCCAAACGATGGAATAGACTGATCGGGCGATTGGGAACGATCGATCGTTCCGGAGGCAGCGTTAACCCGAAATAGAGCGTGGGTTGGGTGACAGATGTAGGCTGGAAGGGGGAAAAGGGTTGTGCCGATTCAGCCAGATTATCGGAGTAAACCAAATCGTTGTAGGACAAGATGGCATCGGGTGCAGCGGACTGGGTGAGTTCGTAGCTAAGGGCGATCGATCGAATTGAGGGAGGAGCCAGGGTTGCAGGTGTCAACTCATACCCTTCTTCTGGATTATTATTAATCGGGACATATCTTCTGTCTTCTGTGCCATAGTTGCCGCCGACTAATCGCACGCGAATCCAAACACCTTCTACACCGTTAATGGTCGTGACTGGTGTAATGGTCGGTAAGGTAAATCTAACTGTGCCAGATGTGGTGAAATCGGCAGTGCTGTCTTGAAAATTTGCCAGCGTCCTCAATTCACTCCAGCGTTCCCCAGTCCAAAACTCCCACTGAATTACAGGATTACCGTTTGTGAAAACAGAGCCAATGGGTGGCGGGGTCACTCCTCCCGTTGCCGGATTGGTGAGGGTGATCTCCAAACGAACCGTTGCACCGGGTAGGAATGCCTCCCGATGGGTCAGATACAGCGTATCGCCAAATTTGGGTTTTTCACCCAACGGAAAGAAGTCTTGGCTCAGATCCACCGGCAGGGTATTGCTGAAGGCGGTAGTTATTGCCAATCCAGTGCGATTAATCCTCGCTTCCATGCCAATGCTGCGAATTTGAGGTAGTGAATTCACTCGCACCCTGCCAGCCTGCGGTTGGGGATTTTGGGTGATGGGGGTGAGCAAGCGACAGCGCAACCAGCGATTTTCTAGCGAATTCACGGCATGAAGTGGCACGATCGTCAGGTTGTTAAAGGCGATTGAGTTTTGACCCGCTTGAGTGAATCCTTGGGTGCGATCGTTAGTTGGCTGCAAAACTGCCCATTCTGCGCCGTTCCAAGCTTGCCATTCCACTGTTTCTCTTGCATCTTCTTCTCTTGCATCTTCCTCTGCATCGCCTGCTGTATCGCCCAACGGTGTCACCAGATCCAGAGTTAAAGTCAAATTTGTAATTTCAGAAAAGCTGAGCAGGTTTTGCTGTCCGACATAGAAGATATGTTCAATAGGCTGATTGCCGCGAAAAATCGCAGCACCTGTTGATATGCCTGATGTAATCACCGCGTCAAGAATGCTGTAAGTATCCTGCTGCGGATCACGCACAAACAGCGACGTTAGCTTAGCAGCGGTGACAACCAACTCCCGTTCCGTTTCAAAGATGACTGGGTTCGTTTCTCCCTCAATCGGAGGAGCCGCAACCTGGGTTCCAGCCGGAACAACACCATCAACGATCGCCCCAGTTACTAACGTAAAGGTGAGTGGCACTCGTGCGGCTTGAGGGGGTAAACGGGAAGCGCCCAACAAATCTAAGAAGGCGAGCAAGTTTTTGTCGGGTACTTGATTGAGTCGCTGAATAATCAGTTCAGAAAATCGGGCAAAGATGTTGACCAGTCCCGCTTCTACGCCTCTCAGTTGTTCAGGATTAACTTGTTCAGGATTAACCGGATCAGTCGGTTGCCGAAACGATCGCACATATTCTGCCAGAAGACGCTGAACCTGTCTGCTGATGTCGGTTGCAGTTCGCGGATCGACGAGGGGAGGAGTGACCATTAGCCTGCACTCCTTTCGAGATAAAACGGATAAACCAGGTTAAAGGCATTGTTTGTCGTGCGAACTCGATAATCGATACTGATCATCAGCTTTTCCCCCTCCTGATCGGATTGAGGCATGACTTGAACATTAATCACATCAATCCGAGGTTCAAATTGCAGTAAGGCATCTTGCACCACTTGAGCTACATTTCCAGCCGTAGCAGCGGTCTGCATTTCAAACACTAGATCATAAATACTACAGCCAAAGTCAGGACGCATCACCCGTTCTCCTTTAGCTGTCCCCAGAATGATCCAGATAGACTGACGCACACTTTCTTCGTAGGCTGCCAGGATAATCTGACCCGATCGATCGAGGCTTACAGGAAATCCGACACCAATTCCTAAAAATGGTCTAACCATAAAAAACTCCTGGTCATTCACCCAATAAATACAGTTCCGTCGGCTATCACCTGTCCGACGGGTAAGTCAGCCGGGTCATTGCAGGTTAAAGCCAGATCACCGTTACGGACAGCCGGTTTACCGTTGATATTGACCGTTGGGCTGCCATTCTGAATGGTGCCACGATTGGTGGGAGGCGTTTGAAAGGTTCCCAAAGTAGGAATGTGAGGGGGCATATTCTCCGCCGTACTGCCAACCGTTGCGGCAGGTTTTCCCATGATGTTGATATCCGGGCTGAGGTTGCCGTTAATCACCCCATCAAAGGGGTGGGACAGCGGAATCGAAGTTGAGGAAGATGGATCGATCACCATGTGAATGTCGATCGCAAAGATGCGATCGCCTTGTTTGGCTGCGGGAAGAGGCATAGGGGTGGAGGGGTGGAGGAGTGGAGGAGTGGAGGGGTAGAGGGTAGGCAGTGCTTATTTTAGTTCAGGTTAATGGGCTTGCCTTTGAGCGTCATCACGCCATTAGCCTCTGCATTCAATTGAGCCTTTGCCTGCATCTGAATTGTGCTTGAAGCATCCAGTTCAATGGAATTGGCTTCTAATTTGAGAGTGCCTTGTTGAGCAGACAGAGTAATGTTTCTAGCGGAGAGGGTGATGTCTTGTGTAGCAGTAATGGCGATCGCATTGTTACTGGTATCAAAAACAATCTGATTTTCACCACTTTTGTCAATAATCTCAATTTTTTCGGCACCGTTTGTATCATCTAAGCGAATCAGATGACCACTGCGCGACTTAATCAGACGAATATTATTTTTCCCGTCTTCATTTGTTGCTGGTGGCTTATCTTTCCCATTCCAGAGAACCCCCAAAACATAGGGAAAGCGAACGTCTCCTTGTTCAAAAACGACTAACACTTCATCGTCAATTTCTGGTAGAAAATAGATGCCGCGATCGGCACCTGCCATTGGGGAAGCAATCCGTGCCCAGTTGCTTGTATTTTGATCATCCAACCAGGGAAATCGGACTTGCACCCGACCCAGGTTCTGTTTGTCTTGATTGTTTGTAACGATACCAATGACAACTCCATAAATGCGGTAGCCCTTTTGCGTTTGCGGCTCAAGTAACGTATTCAATAAATTCATGATGCATTCCTCCGAACGGTGAAATGGGTATAATAACCAATCTGCTCATAGCGATGGCTAGCAGACACGACGTAGTATTCACCACTGAAGCGATCGCCAAGTCCGTCGATGTGAACCACTGTGTTGGCGAGTAAATCAGGTCGTCCCCGACACACGCCTTCGCTGGTGATAAATCCCAGGATGGCATCATTAAACTGAGCGATCGCAATTTGTTTGGCTTCGGACTGAGTTTCAACCCGGCGATCGCTGATCACCTCAACCGTGTTGCCAAATGCACTAGTACTCACTTCAGCACCCGTCTGGTCACCGCCCATTTTAGAAACGGCATCACTACTCCGGGCAGTATAGGCAACCATCTCTTTCATTTGCGGATTCCAACTCCGAACAGTCACAGAGCTAACCTGCTCCTTCGCCGAAAGACGCGGATAAAACTCTACCAAATCTTCTTGAAAGGTCAGGCTGGAACGCACACGATTCGCATTGCCGATCGGTCGAAAAAACAGCACCTTATCTTTGACAATCACTTCGTAATGGATGAGAGCCGCTCGTTCCTGAAGAAACTCCATGTCTGTCTGATTTACCTGCATGACATACTCATGGACGACCTCTGTATCTTCGATCGTATCTCTGCCGCTTTCCGTGTGTCCTAGCCCTGCGGCGACAGTGATTCTCCTGGCGATATCACTATCTTTCACTTGGGTAAAGGTTTGTGTTTTGCGTCCTCGTTGTAATCGATGACGATGATCATATCCTCGTACAAGCAAATTCATGGGACGATCGCAAGTAAATTCTGCCTCCAGACTGGTAATTTCTCCCCGGATCACAGGAGTTAACTGACCGAGATATCCGAGTCGAATCTCAACCGTTCTACCCACATTGAATTGGGAGTTATCAATGATTTCAATGCTTGCCTCCAGGCTTTTCCCCACCTCCAACCCTCCCAAATTGGCAAATTCGATGCTAAACATGCTGGGCATATCCACCGTGTCATCAACAGTGATACGAATCACTTGAAACTCTTCTGAATCAAGCAGTGGCAAATCGTCGATCCGAATATCAAACTCTGCCAACCGGGGGAGTGAAGTGGGTTTGGATAACATGGGTTTGGATTATGGTTTGGGAAATAGAACACGATCGCTATTGTTTAGGAATCGTTAACGTTTCACCAATCTCTAAACGGCGGGGATCATCAATCCCATTGGCTTCAGCAATGACGCGCCAGCGTTTTGGATCATTGTAAGCCTCGCTGGCAATACTGCTCAATGTATCGCCTCGTTTGATCTGACGGGTGGTTAATTCTGGATCGGTATAACGTTTGTCTTCTTCTGGATCAAAGAATTCGGTAAACCTGACATTTAAGGTGGCACGAACGGGTTTACCGTTGCGTTTGAACAGCGTAAAATTTTGTTCCAGGTTGGTGACAACTCCCTTAAAGGGAAAGTCTAACCCAGCACTGGGCGATTTGTTGAACAGAGACAATCCAGGAATCCCTACAACTTCTCCCACAGTTTCCTCGATCAGCGCCCCAACTAAGCCGATACTGGACTGGCTGCCCCAGGAGATCATGCAAACGGGAGGTTGCTGGGACTCTCGCTCAATGCGCGTTAAGTTGACAATCTTATCTGTCTCTTGGCGAACATCGTCAATTCGTCTGCCGTTGATGGGAGCAGTGGCATCAAAGAACAACTCTAACGTCAGAACACGACTCCCCCCGCCTGCGAATTCCAAACGAGGTGCGTTGAACAGTTTTTCGGTCGGACAATCTTTGGGTGGTGTCCATGAAACGGATTTGCTAATCGAGTAAGACGTGGGGTTAAACATCGCCTTAATCGGATCGAGGGTTTGAGAAGGCTGGAGCTTGCCATCGATCAAACTGTAGGGGGTGATGGTTAGTTTGGCTAAAGTCATCGATCGCCTCCCCGACGCTCACGCTCAACAATTAACTGACGCGCAATGATCCGACTTACTTGTTCCGCAATCTGCGGGATATTAACAGACTGTTTGGGGAATTCATGGGGTTGATTGGAAGGCGATCGCTCTCCATCATTTGACAGGTTAGGAGCAGCCTGCAACGCTGATTTGCCAGTAGGGTTCCAATTTCGATCGAATGAATTGTTATTGAACAAACTGTTTACCGAATGTAAATTAGATGGAATTTGTTTTTCATTCATGGATGCCAGGGCATCACTTACGGTATTACCAGTCGTGGTTTTCTGCAAAATCATACTGGGTGGAGACGAGAAAACAGTTTCCGCTGGAATTTCGCCCGAAACAATCACTGGATCGCCTACCCCGGTTAAAGATTGCGTATTTAAACGCTGTCTCAAGGGGTCTGGCGTTGTACTAGCGGCTGGCTGAGACAATTCCCGCTGAATGGGCGTTGTGTTGAGCAGTGGGTGAGAAGATTGGCGCTGGCTTGGAATGGCGATCGCCCTCAGCATCGTGTGCTTTTGAGGCAATTGTTGAGGCGGCGATCGAAGTAACAATGTGGATGATCCTTGAATCATCGGCAACACACTAGATGATTCAATAGTCGGTTCAACAACAGTAGACAAATCAGCACTATTGGTGATCTGAGATGAACGTATTACCTGTTGCTGAAGTGGCATAGACTGTGAATTCGAGCTATTTGAATTCGATCTAATAGATTGACTACTGGAATGGAAAAAGAGTGAGGGTGATGAACGTCCTGAAGCATAGATTTGAGAAGGTTGACTTTCCTGTAGAGTCGAAATGAACTCTGCTCCCCCATCTCCCCTATCTCCCCCATTTCTCCTATCTTCCCTATCTCCCCTATTTTTCTGCTCCTCAGAACCAGTGAAATCAGGATTGCTGATCCGTGGCATTCCCTGACGGCTAACCCGGAACGTTCCGGCAGGGGAAGCATGATAAAAATCATCGGGTGTAGAGTTCGTTGGGGCAGGAGATGTCAGATCGGTGCTGTCTTTGAGAAGTGGCAGATCTGGGACGTTATGCTCCTTGAGGGCTGCAATGGATTGTGCAACGGTTGAGAACGTGTCCAGATGATCATCCGGTAATTGTTGAGAGAATGGTTCAACCAGAATCAGACCGACCTGTTGGGCGTTTTCCTGATCGGTGATGCCATATCGCATTTGGAGTCGATTGAGGAATTCCAGACGGCGAGCGATCGCCTGAGAAATGCCTGTAAATCGCGTTCTAAATTGGCGCAGATCAACCACACCAACCGGGTGAGTTCGACGGCGATCGAGTCGTTGAACCCATGCAGACGTTGCGATGTCTTGCGGTTGAGTCGTGGCTGGAGTAGTTGCTTCCAGAGGATAATCTGACCGATCTAAACCTGACATATCTAAGAATTCCTCCCTGCGGCTAAACCTGTAATCAAGGTGAGCAAGCGGGGACGGCTTAGTCCCTGGTGAACTAACTCGACGCTTTCAAATGCTACGTCACCTGAAGCCGCCTGTAACTCTGGTCCAGTCCATTTGGATGGAAAGGCATTTTTGAAGTTCCACCAAATCAGCGGTTCCTTGCTCTTGTTGAGTAGATAAATCGTGCCATTTCGTCGCTTAACTCGACCCGATTCCACGTTGTCCTGATGCCATGCCCACAGTCCATCAATGGGAGTGAGTCCATGCTTCAGAACGAGTGGAGGATGCTTGGTATGTCCAGCAAAATGATGGACGTACTCATTCACACCACCTTCCTGATAGTCCTGGATTTCGGTTTCGACTTGTAGTCCAGTACATTCCGAAAAACCGCCTGACAGAACGCCCTGAATTTCCACAAAGAAATTGAAGTTCCGATAGGGATCAAACCGAAGTCCGGTAGCCGTATAGACCGCGTTGATTCCGGGTAAAACCATAATGAAAGAATGAGAAATAAGGAATGACAAACTTGTTAGGATGCGTTAGTGTCATGCATCCTGCCAGTTAAGCGGATTCATTCAACCGTTGATTGATCTTGGCAATCTCGTTCACCCAGCGCAGGCGCTCTGGATGCTCCATCGTCAGCACCTGTTCGTGAGTCCAGTGAAAATGATAGGCAACATACGCTACCTCCTCGTAGAGGCGATCGAGGGGGTAGCGCTTTACTCCCCCAAGTCGCTCAATTCCAGTTCAAATAGTTTTTCGCAGTGGGGACATTGAGTTTGAACACGGTTTGTTCCATTTTGGTTGATGCGACAATAGAGATCTTGTAAATAGGACAGGTCAGCCGCATAGAGTCCCTCAATCATCTTGGGATTGATATGTTCTACTGATCCCAGTTTTTTGATGACGCGAGATAGCAAAATCATCAGTAAATAAGCCTGGTTACTGCGAACGCGCGCATCTTTGAGGGGGGCAATTTCGTCCAGTGCAGTCGCCAGACGCATAACACCTTCCTGATGCAAGTTACCATCTGGATCGACATAGCCGAGGGGTAGTTTAAAGGGAAATTCAGTTTGCAGCATATTTAATCTAATTACGCTTTCACCATTTCTTCGTGGCAGATTTCCAGACTTTCGACGGCAACATCGTTACTGGTGGCATTGAAACTGGGACCAGTCCATTTGGAAGGCCACGCATTTCGCAGATTCCACCGCCACTTTTCTTGCCGAGCTTCGTCGAGCAGGACAATGGAAATATTGCGTCGCTCGGTGCGTCCGGTTGCAACCGTTTGTTGCCAGCGCCAGAGCATATCAGAATCGGTGATACCGCGTTTGAGCGTGATGGGTGAAAACTTATTCAATCCGGTCAGTTTACGCACATGATTGGGGTCAGTGCCTTCCCGATATTCAACCGGATCGGTCATAATATCGAGTCCGCCACACTCCTGAAATCCGGCTTCAGTAATGCCGTCGATTTCAACCAGAAAATTAAAACCACGATATGGCTCAGGCATACAGAATCTCCTTTTGAAGGTGAATTTGAAGGTGAATTTGAAGGTGAATTTTTCGGAATGGTGAGGGTTGCTTTGCTCAACTCAACCTAGTGCTTTGTCAAGCAAGATTTGATAGGTAATGGGGGTGGGAGCAATGCCCTCATGCAGGGGTTTTACCTCTGCACCCCGCCAAACAAAAATGACAGACTGCTAGGGGATAGTGATTTGAGTCGATTCAGCTTGTTGCGTGATGCGGACGATGATGAACTCAGCGGGAGCGGTCGCCGCCAGACCCATTTCGGTAATCACCTGTCCTATCTCGCGCACTTCGGGAGGATTTGTTTCTAAATCACATTTGACGTAGAACGCCTGCTCCGGGATCTCTCCCTGGAGCGCGCCTGCTTCCCAGAGCGAGGTCAGGTAGATGCTGAGTTCTCGCTGGATGCGAATCCACAGTTCTGGAGAATTCGGTTCAAAGGTGGCGAATCTCATATTCTGGTTGATCCACCGATTCAGGGTGAGAAAAATCCGTCGAACATTGATATAGCGCCAGTTCAGATCCTGGCTAAGGGTTCGCACTCCCCAAACGCGAATCCCTCGACCGGGGAACGCTCGCAAACCGTTAATTCCGGAAGGATTCAACTGATCTTGGGTTGCATTATCCACAACAAACTCTAGATCGATCGCATCCCGAATCACTTCATTGGCTGGAGCTTTGAAGAACCCACGGGCCCGATCGCTGCGAGCAAAAATCCCTGCAACATGACCACAGGGTGGCACTAATCGACCGTGGGTATTTCTGAGCCAGGGGTAATAGAGTGCGGCATTGAATGGTTCAGTCTGATTGGCTATGATGCCACTGCGTTGGATCTGAAGGGCCTCTATTGTACTGCCTGGAATCGCATCCAGGATGGCAAGGCGATCGCCCTGTTCGGCGCAATGAGCAATCAAGGCTTGCTGAACGTTCATCAGATTCTTTTTCGGCAGAATCATGGCATCTGGAACGGCGATCAGATCAAGATCCGTTAGAGCAGATAGAGAAGCAATTGCCTCCTTCAGCGCCATCTCGGGCTTAGCCATAGAATCGGCTCGAACCAGATAACACCGAGTTCCACCATTCTCAAAAAAGCCAGTGATGGCTTCTGCCAGATACCCGATCGGTAAACCGATAAAGCGATCGCTAAATTCTGCTTGCCGATGTAATGGGGTGATAGGGGTTTGAGCAGCTTGAAAGAGCGCTTCCACCGCTTGCCTAAAGGTTGGATCGGATGACTGCGATCGCAAAGCCTGCTTTGCCTGTTCCGATAACACGCCTTTAGCAATCAAACGCCTGTTCACCGGGTCATAGTCCAAGCGCCCTTGCAACGAATCAGGAATTTGCATCCCGTCAGGGAGGTGGTTTAGGCTGACGATGGCATTGGCAAACCCAACAAAGGCAGGAATCCCTGTGGACAATCGGGCTTCAGGCTGGAGAAACACCTCTTCTCGGTAGACACCGGGAGTTTTGTAGCTTGTCATCATCGGAAATTACTTCCCACTCCTTAACTGGGTGCTGTAAACTGGCTCACCCGGAAGATCACAAATTCTGCTGGGCGCACAATGGCAACGCCGATCTCGGTGACAACCTGACCCAGTTCACGCACTTCAGGCGGATTGGTTTCAGCATCACATTTGACGTAGAATGCCTCCTCAGGGGTGTTGCCAAAGAGTGCGCCAGAACGCCAGATATTGGTTAAGAAAGCGGTCAGGTTGCGCGTAATTTGTTGCCAGAGGGCGGGGGTATTCGGTTCAAAGACGGCCCACTGTGTCCCCTCGTCGATCGATTCTCGCAGGAAGTTGAAAGTTCGGCGAACATTGATGTACTTGAATTCTGTATTCGCATCACCGCCAATGGTGCGTGCGCCCCAAACCGTCGGGCTACCATCCAATTCGCGCACAATATTGATGCCTTGAGGATTTAAACCATCCTGTTGAATCCGGCTAACACGATACTTGAGACCCAGCACACCCCGAATCGTTTCATTGGCTGGAGCCTTATGCACCCCTCGACTGGCATCGACTCGCGCATAGATTCCTGCAATATGACCACTGGGCGGCATATAGTCTTGATTGCCACTGATATCAATATAGGGGAAATAGACTGCTCCGTAAGTACTGCGAGATCCAAGCGCATCGCCCGTAGCACTGGGGTAAATATTCGCAGGGGTGAGATTTCCCGCTACTGTTTCCTCTCCATCTAGAATAGCGAACCGATCCTGCATTCTCTCACAGTGGGACAACACCATTTCACGAATTGCTACCCGCCGCGATCGCTCCGGCACACTACCAGTCATCATTGGCACTGCAACGATCGCAATTTCATCGATCGCTTCAAACCCCTCTAATGCTTTCTGGACGGCATCCACTGGCGATGCTGTGCCTGACGCTGAGGGGGCAGGGGTATCTGTTGCAGGCACAGGAGTTCCTGAATCAGATGTAGCATCATTTAGATCGGCTACTCGCGTTACCCAGCAACGAGTTCCGCCATTATTAAAAAAGCCATACACCGCATTTCCCAGGACTCTGTTCCCGTCTTGAACATCGCCAAATTTACTTTTGAATTCGCTCCAAGTGGTAACTAGTTGTGGCACATTTGCAGGAGCAAGGGGATATAAATCGGTGGGTGCAGGTGGATTAGCGGGTGTCACTCCCGGACGGAGAGGCATTGTGGCCGTATCCGCGACTAAACCAATGAAGCCAGCGGTACTGGTGCCGACACCCGCGATCGCCTGTATTGCAGAGGCGACTTCTTCAACATATACACCTGGAGAGAGATATTGAGGCATTACCTACTCCTTTAAGAAATTGTCCATTTGTCACTGATGATTAGTCATTTATAGTTTGCGGTTTGTCGTCTGATATCTACCAATGACCAATGATTGATTATCTTCAGTGTGTCTGAAATGATTTGGAAAAATTTCTCACTCCTTTGTTTCAGTTGTTTCAGTTGTTTCAGTTGTTTCAGTTGTTAGGAGATTCGTTCCGGTGGCTGTCCGATTAACTACGAATCATGCTGACATAGATCCAGGACTATACGCGGCGATTTTGGGGATTGGCAAATGGTTAGAGAGTACTCACCTCAAATACAATCCGATTCGGCACAGACCTGTCCTCCCCTGCAAAGTGGCGATCGCCTGTCTCGCCCGGAATTTGAGCGTCGCTATGCAGCGGCTCCC
The DNA here is from genome assembly GCA_012033255.1 of Cyanobacteria bacterium RU_5_0. Lineage (GTDB taxonomy): Bacteria > Cyanobacteriota > Cyanobacteriia > Elainellales > Elainellaceae > JAAUSF01. Next base: position 15,107 of record JAAUSF010000030.1, on the reverse strand, counting down.
CACATCAAAAAAGCAGAACTGATCGAAGGTATTGTTTACGTGGCATCTCCCCTACGACATGAGCAGCATGGCAAGCCCCACAGTCGTGTGATGACATGGTTAGGGGTCTACCAGGCAATGACTCCCGGCGTTGACTTAAGTGTTGAGCCGACAGTGCGTATAGATCTGGATAATGAACCTCAACCGGATGCGGTGCTGTTTCTTGAATGCTGAGTAATCAGATGGCGCGGGTGTTGGAGGTGTTGCAAGTGGGGTTGCAGTCACCGGAACATGGGGCGTTTGTAGAGCGGTTGGGGAAAGGGAAGGAGGAAGTCGATCAAGAGTTTACAGCGATTTTCAGATGAGTAAACCACAATTGCGTGTGGATGGGTGGATGGGTGGATGGGTGGATGGGTGGATGGGTGAGTGGGTGGCTTATGCAAGGGGAAACGGCTGTAATTTGATGTCAACCTACCATAGTGCCCGAACTGGTTCCGGTCTTTGTGGTGGCGTTGAAGATCTGGGTGGTGTTGATGGCGTTACGGGATCTGGGGTTGGAGGCGTTACGGCATCTGGTGTGGCTTCGGCATCTGGGGTTGGATCTGGGGTTGATGGCGTTACGGCATCTGGGGTTGGTACAGCATCTGGTGTGGCTTCGGGTTGTTGGGGCTGGGACTGTGCCAGAACTGGCTGTATAGGAACAATGATCAACGTAGAAATAGGGAAAATTACTGCTAAAATCAGCAGAATTTTTTGTAGCTTCAATAATTCTCTATCTGACACTTGTGTTGTTCTAGTCATTTTTGTTTCTCTCAGTTGTGATTATATAGATACGATCGCTTCATCGAAATGTTATTTAGCTAGTTGCCATCCCTGGAAGGGAATTAGCTGTTGATTTAATCGTTTGCACTGTCGTTTATCGATTACATGAGTCATTTGGCATCCCACCTACCAAGTTACCGTTCTGCCATTCTCCCGTTTTGGATGTCCCATCGGCTAGCATGAGCGTGCCTTGACCGTGACATTTATCCTCTGAAAACTCGCCTCTATAAACATCGCCATTGGCAAAGGTGAGTTCTCCCATGCCTTGATATTTACCCTCTGAAAATTCTCCTCTATACAATTGCCCATCCTTTCCAAAATACTCACCCTGCCCATGAAATAGATCGTCCAGGAATTCTCCAACATAACGATCGCCACTGGCAAACATGTATGTTCCACACCCGTTTCTCTTGCCATTCACAAATTCGCCATCATAGCGATCGCCACTTGGGAAGAGTAACGTTAACTGACCACTAGGCAATAAAGTCTTTTCGAGAGAACCATAGTATTCACCATCTTTGTAATAGCCTGGTTGCTGAGCGGGTAGCGGAAGTGGTAGTGGTTCGTTGCAAGGGAGGGGAGGAAGAGCCGGAACTGAGGATGCAACTGGAGATGATTGATCAGGTTCAAAGGCACTGATTCCATCACAGAGATGACGATCGCTGTTCATCGTATTAGGATTATTCTTCAGATAGCCACTCACCCAATCGCAACCCTCTTTCATCAGTTCTTCAAGAGTCAAATCCGACAAAGCCTCCACATCCCACAAAATGAGTTCTTCGGTACCCTGTGAAGCCAGCAGTTGCCCATCATCGCTCAAGCTAATGTTTCGGATACCATCCCGATGTCCTTTGAGAGTGGTGATTTCCTTGCTGGTCGCAACATCCCAGAGTTTGATCGTTTTATCCACACTGCTAGAAACCAGCCTTTGCCCATCGGGGCTAAAACTAACGCCTATGACCGGGGCGGTATGCCCTTTGAGGGTTTGGCTTGCTTGGGGTGCTTGTCCGGGGGTGACATCCCAGAGTTTGATGGTTTGATCCCTGCTGGCAGAAGCGAGTCGGTTGCTATCCGGACTGAAGCTGATACTATTGACGTTATTTGTATGCCCTTGAAGAACGGCGATTGGCTGGGGATTGGTCATGCCGGTGGTAATATCCCAGAGTTGGATCGTGTTGTTCTGAGGATTTTCCCAGTCCAAATTGCTAGCTGCTAACAGTCGCCCATCGGGGCTGAAACGAACACTCGACAGATAAGGGCCGCTCTTCGATTCGAGGATTGCGCTGGCTTCGCAGGTGGTGACTTCTACGCAGGCGCGGACATCCCAAAGTCTGATTTTGCCGTCCCAAGCGACAGAAGCCAGCCATTGCCCATCCGGGCTGAAACTGACACTCCTGATCCAATGATCATGCCCGATGAGGGTGGCGACTTCTTGATGGGTGGCAACATCCCAGAGCTTAATCATGCCTGTTTGGTTCCTATAAACAATAGCTACACTGGAAGCCAGCAGTTTCCCATCCGGGCTGAAACTGACGCCATCCCCTACCCGATCGCTGTCGAGGGAGATAACTTCATTGCGAGGTGCGATATCCCAGAGCTTGATAGTCCTGTCGTTACTGGCGGAGGCGAGTCGTTTTCCATCTGGACTGAAACTGATGCTATTGATCTGAAACTTATGCCCTGTGAGGGTCTCGATTTCTTCGCCAGTGGCAGCATCCCAAAGTTTAATCGTGCTGTCCCAACCCGCAGAAGCGAGTATTTTTCCATCTGGACTAAAGCTGACACTGACGATCCGCTCTGTATGTCCCTCAAGATCAACTTTTTCTCCGCTAGCGATATTCCAGAGTTCGATGAGTCTGTTCTCACCAGCAACTGCTAGCAGTTTCCCATCCGGGCTGAAACTGACGCTATCGATGAATCCATCATCCTCATTCGGGAGCGTCCTGATTTCCACACCATTCGTGACATCCCAGAGGGTGATAGAGCTATCTGCATTTCCAGAAGCGAGTACTTGTCCATCAGGACTGAAATAAATGCTATTAAGCTGAGCCTGATGCCCCGTAAGCGTTTTCATGACTTGTCCGGTGGCGACATCCCAAAGTTCGATCGTGCCATCGGCATGGACAGAAGCGAGTGTCCCCTGAGCACTAAAGATGACGCTATTGCCTCCAGCCCTGTGTTCATGGAGGGTTTGAATTGCGTTGCCAGTCGTAATATCCCAGAGTGTGATCATGCCATCTGCACTGCCGGTAGCCAGCACTCGCCCATCGGGACTGAAACTGACGCTATTGCCATTGAGGGTTTTAATTTCGTTGCCAGTCGTGACATCCCAGAGTGTGATGATGTTATCTGCACTGCCAGTTGCTAACACTTGTCCGCCGGGGCTAAAACTGACACTATTGACCGCAGACGTATATCCATTGAGGGTTCTGATTTCGTCGCCAGTCGTGACATCCCAGAGTTTAATGATGCCATCTGAACACCGGGTCGCCAGCAGTTGCCCATCGGGGCTAAAACTGACGCTATTGACCCCAGCCAAATGCCCTTCCAGGCGGTTTTGTTCCTTCACCCAGAACACTGCATCTTTCAGTGCATCTTCAATCCGCGTTCGCAGATTGGGATCTACCCCGAAGGCTGCCATTTTGGACTGCTTGGCTGCATTTAAGCTGGCTAGCAGCGCATCAAATTCTTTATTGGATTCAAACAATTCTTGCGAACTGTTGGTCAGTGCCCCGATCGTTGACACAAGCTGTCTTTGGGCATTGATCCATTGAATGAATGCTATGACGGCTGCTGCACTAATGGTTAACAGCACTGCGCCAGCAATCCGCCATCGCCACCGAATGTTTCGGTTTTTTTGCAAAACGCTTTGGTCTACAAACTCAGCTTCAAACTGGTTAAACCAGTTGTCATCGGACTTGAGTTTTTTATCCAATACCTCAAGATAGGGATCAGCGTTCCATAGAAATGATCTAGGCTTGAGGAGCAATTGCTCTTGCTGATTTTGCGATCGCCGCTGAAGTCGGGCAAGCTGTGCGAGAGTGACTTGGGTCACCAACCTTTCGCCAGAGGAGAATACCCGATCTAAAGACTTGATGACCTGTTCACCTTTTGCTTGAACTCCTGATGGCTGACTCTTGCTTTTCGCCTTCAACTCTATCCATTCTTTCGCCACTGGAGTTAGTCGGCGCTGGAGTACGAGATCGGCTCTCTCCGCCGAAATCCATTCAATTAGGCGTGTCCAACTGTTAAGCAAATAGTCATGGGCGGGTTCATAATAGGGTTCTCCTTCATCCCGTCCTTTGACGAGTAACCGAGCGTCCACTAGTCGCTTGAGGACTTCCTCACGATATTGATTATCCTGTTCCGTTGGGTAAATGAGTTCGGATTCGCGCACCCGTCGTTTTGCACTGCCGCCCTCTTCCAGCGCCACCATCCGCAGCATCACCCTCCGCAGCATCGCTTGATAATGGTTGCCCTTTTCCTCACCAAAATCTTGCCTGAGCTTTTCATACTCGGTGTCTGCTCGTTGACTCAAAAATCCAGCAATTCCACCCCGCTGATTGTCTGCATTCAAAACCAATGCCCGGTCTTTATTGTCCGTTTTCCATTTTTCCGCCAGTTCTAAATAGAGTTCACTCAACACAAAGGACAGGAGTGGTAACGCTCCAGGTTGCCCTAATTCTTCAATCAATTGGCTGACCAATCCAAGCGGTTTAAACTCCAACGCATGTGCTTTGGCAGGTAATTCGATCGCCTGTCGTAGTTCATCCGAGGACATAGGTGGAACTGGAAAGCGCGAACGAGGCAACCAATCTTTCAATGGGGTTATGAAGAATCGAGGTTCAAAATCCGATCGCAAAGTCATGATGACCCGAAATCGATCGGCGTGGAACTGGAGCGCAGCCATGATCGTGTTCAAAAATCGATCGCTGACGGATTTTTCAGTTTTGTTCAGTGTCGATCGATCTTTTGCTTTACTCGGACATTCGAGCGTGATCAACTCTTCCAATTGATCGATCACCAGTAAGATCTGAGGCTGATTAGTGGTTTGACTGGCAAACCATTTATTAATAATTTCTACTAGTGCCCTCGGCGAAGCTTGCTGAGAGTCGCCTTCTAACCGATCGGTCAACTGATCGATCGCATTTTTAACCGTGGTGTGAAAATCCTTTGCGCTTGGCGGCAAATTTAAATCATTTATGGCTTCGAGCGTGAAACAATCCTTCTCGCTGTCATAATAATCTCTGACGATCAGCAACCTCGCTTCTGGATAAGTTTTTTCCCAGAACTGAGCATACTGGATCTGCTCCGATATTGTAGTTTCGCCTTTATTTTTAGATTGCTGCTTTCTCCATTGATCGAGCAAATCCTTAAAGAATTGATTGAGAGATTGAAAGTTCTTGTCTTCCAGAAGATCGGGTCGATCGATCGGTAAAAATGCTCTGGCTAAGTTCATAAAAGGTTTATCACCCGGACGCATCGGATCAAGAATTTGCCAGTTTAGTCTGGGTTTAAATGCGCCAGATTGAGAGGGTAAAAAATGTTTAACTTGTGCAGGAAACTCTCTTTCATCTAGCCAATTAGCGTCTGCTGCTTCTATATCCAAAATTTCTAGAATATTCTTTTTGTTATCAAAATAATTCTGAAAAACTTCCTTTCTTTTCTCAGCCGTTTTAGCCGCATTCCAGGATTGAGCAAACTGGATTTGATGGAGCAAGGGCAATACACCTGCCTTCACCAAACTCGACTTTCCTGATCCGGAATTGCCTAACACGATCGTCAAAGGGAGAACAGGTTTTTTAATTGGTTCAACGGCTAGTATCGATTCTCCAGAGGTGAGTATTGTAGACCTCAAAGCATCTAAATGGATCGTTACAGGTTGATATAGGCGATCACATAGCTTTTTCGTCAAACTATCTCGACCACAAAACACAACCGCATGACGTTGCTCAAAGGCTTGTAAACCCTGATAGGGATTATTTTGTTTATTGACAGGGCGAGCATTTTCTAACTCTTCTGCATCAAATCGAGGATTATAAAAAATAAATTCTCGTCCAACCAATTCTGGCTTCCAAGCTTGAAGTCCTGGCTCTTGAGTTTTTGATAGTTTTTCCTGAATCTCTACTAACAATTGAGAAGTTGTAATGATGCTCTTTCCTTTACGCGCATTCGAGGAGAAAGCCGTGACATTGTTCTTGAGAGCGTTAATCAGAGCACCTGCAAAAGGTGAGTTACCTAGTTTGCTAGAGTCTCCTCCGCCATCGAATGCTTCCTGATTATAGTTAGCCGAATACATGACTAACTGCGTTTTGCGATTCCTATCTTTATACTGAGCAAGGTGTTCTTTATAAAACTTGGGCTGAATCACTTTCGCTTGTCGCGTTTGTAGGGTTTGAATTGCCCAAACAGATGCACCAGAGTAGCAGGAATCTAGAATGGCTAATATGTGTTGACATCCAGATTGAGCAAGCGCCGCAAAAATGGCTTCCATCTCAAGCCAATTTGTTCCATCATCGTGAGCATCTTGAGGAATTAGGTAGCCTTTTTGTGCAGTGTCGCTTCTGTCTACTTCTCCATGTCCTGCAAAGTAGAACAGTAAACAGGTGATGAACTTTTTATTCGTATCATTTTCTACGATCGCAGGCAGTTCTTTAGTCAAAAAAGTACTGATCGCTTCAGAGGTCGGTTCTTTAACTAGAATCCCAGAAGATGACTCAACTTCTTTACTGTCTGTCAACAAATGAACCGTATCATATTCATATTTTTTCTTTAAAACAAACGCTAGATCGACAGCATCTCTAGCCGCATTATTGAGTGTCGTAAACTTTCTTTTACTCTGACTATATTCATTGATACCGATGATCACAGCTACATTATTTAAGCCATTCGCTTTTGCAAAGTTAATCATATTAGATACCTTTGATAAACAAGGTTAGTGATAGTTCAGGGAATTCCAATTCACAAGAATCGTTATAGAGTTACTCTCTCTGTTCCTGTAAACCACTCAGACTGCGGCTGGCGACATCGGCACTCAATCCCCAAAGCAATAGTCCCAAATAGTCCGATAACGGTCTGGCTCCAAACGCCTCTCCCTTCTCGATATACAGGGTGTTTAGCCCAACGATCGTCAGCCCGACCAATAACACTCCATAGAGCAACGGTCGCACAAACCAATAGGTCGCTTCTGCCCGTACCAAATCAGAGAGTCCAGATAGATCGATCAGAACTCGCTGTAATTGATCCATCCATGTTGGGGGTTGGGGGGCGATCGCCAGACTCCGCGCATTTTGATCCAGCGATGCGGCGGCGTGGGTCAATGTCTTTTCATCGCCTCCGAATCATCGCCTGCTCCGCGTCGGGTTGGCATTTGCAGCAACACTTCAGTGATTTGATCTAAGGTCGTTTTTGCCGCTTCGTCGTTGCCCAGCCGAATTTCTTCTCGAGCCTGAGCAATTTGCTCGAACACTTGATCTGGAGCATCTTCCCCTTTCGCTTGAAAGCTCGTTTCGATCGATCGCAGTTGGGTCAAGACCTCCAGCCGACCCTGCACCACTGTGACTTGTGTATTTGCAGCCTCTAGCTGTTGCCGATAGACCCGATCGCGGGCCTGTTTGACCATACTCGCCAGCCGTTTTTGATCATCGGGATGGGCGTTTTTCAAGTCTGCTTCCAGTTGATACACTTTTTTGCGAGCTTCGGCTTGTGGCCCCCCCTGCTCCTGCATATATTTGAACAACCGACCCAACACCACTCCCACCAAAAGAATGAGCAACGGTAAGAGCGGCCCACTTCTGACATTGAGGCTGACCGGCAATACAAGACGATTGGTTTGATTCGCCAAGGTGAGATAAATCGCTCCAGTATATTGATCGGGCGGCATGGCGAAGCGGTTCAGCGTCAGGGGCAGGCTAACAATCTGATTGGCAGCCAGGGTTTGCACGCCTGGCGGAACAGAAAAGGTATCAGTCAGTTGATAGCGGGTGAAATTTCCCTGAACGACCGTAGCCGTGTTGAGAACCTGAGCCGGAACGAGAGCCGGATTATCAAACTGAAGTTGCAGGTGATCAATCCGGGTACTGGCAGGTAATAGCAGGTTGGCAAGGGCGCAGTCTAGTATCCAGTTACAGTTCACCAATTGAAGTTGGATTTGATCAGTGCCTTTGAGCGGAATAATGCTGGGCTGTAATCCGGTGGTTGAAGTCGTTGATACAGGAGCCGTTTGAGCTTGAGAATCGATCGAATTGGGGAGTTCGGTTTGAGCGATTGCTATCCCCTGACTGAGCAACAGCGGCAGCAGGATGCATGTTAGCGATCGTTTCATTGCACTTGCACCTTGGCATTACAATGCTTCCCTTCCCTCTTAGTCATTTTATTCACTGCTGTCTACCATAGTTGGTTTATGGTAAGCATTGGATAAGTCTTGACATATAGCGATTGCGTGTATCGTCATTCCCCCCGTAGTAGGTCACTGCCCAGGGCAGTTTTCCGGCTGGAACACTCAGATCAAAAGATTTTTCATCCATCAACCAATAAAAAAATGAACCATCTTCCTGGCGTTGTCCCCATTCAACCCGATCGACAAACTTACCTAAATCACTGTTTACATCACTGGATAACCAGATGCGCTTCTGCACATCAAAGCCGAAGTGGTTTTTACTATATTTTTCCCAGAGATCGTCAATGTCACGTAAATCAGAGCAAGGGATCTTTTCAAAGTCTTCTACTCTGAGGCTTCTTTCTTGCTGTCTATCAGCTATTGTCCACATTATTCGGGCGGTTTCGTCATCCGCACTTTTCCAATCCTCGTTCTCTAAGAGGGTTTGTAATTGATCATATTTAGGAGTTGTTTGTTTATAGACTAAAAAACTTCCTGCTGATGCAATTAAAACAGCGACACATCCAGAAATAATTTTTAGCTTGTCAATCTTTGTAAACCATGACTGACGATTTGTTGCTGATTGAGCATTATATTGTTGCTTTTTCTGTTCTTCCTGCAAGATTTGATTGGCATCTGTTTCAGGAAGTCCTAAAACATTTGCAAGGATTGCAAGCTGAAACTTTTCAATCTGAGTTAGCTTAAAATCAGCCAAAAATTCTTGAACTCGTAATCGATAGATCTTGAGAGCTTCTGCTTTAGTGATATCGTCCTTTCGCAGCTTTTCAGATAAAGAGTTTCTCTCAGAAGATGAAGTGGTATGATTCGTTAAACTTTCAGTTGTTTCTGTCTTTTTCTTAAGCAACACTGGAATGAGATGATCGGGTAGTGGTTCAACTTTTTCAAGATCAACTGGAATAAGCTTGCCCGCTCGTTTTGTCCCAGAAAAACTGGCAAGTTCAAATTGAATCGCGTTACGACCTAACTCAAATGCAATATCGATCGACTTTCCATACCCTAAGCCATCATAAAATCCTGTAGCAAATGCGATCGCTGCATCATCCCGTACAGATTGTTTCATGCCAATAACATAATCAATATGCTGAACAATTGCCTCTGCCTGCGCTTCTGCATAACAGGCATTAAGCAGTACACATTTTATACTTGGGAACTGCTTGAATAGTCCAGAGAGTGCCTCACCTGTGGCGGGTTTAGGTTGCCCATCCTGACCGACTAGCACTAATCCTGTTTGCCCTTCTCCATGTCCAGAAAAATGTACAATATCAGGGGTTTCTTCCAGTAACGCTCGTCGTAGGGAATTTGAATCGACTGCCCATTCTGACTTAAGCTGAAACTGATCGCGCAGCTTTGATCGCCGCAAACCATCCTCTATTTTGCTGACCTCTTTATCCAAATCTAATTTGGCAGTTCCTGGAGGATTAGCGGAAAGGAATAAAATTTTCATAATGTTGAAATCCTATCTAGTAAAAGATGGAGAAAAGCAAAACTCTTTCAACAACTCAATTGTTTTGTCTCGCTAGATGGAAAAATTGGGGACTCCTCTAAGCGGGTGTTTGAAAAGTGGTGGTGCTATTTCGTAAAGGATAGAGAAAACTGATCTCGTCGAATTTCGCCATTCGTAGCGCAGGCATCTTGCCTGTCTGGGTGACAGTCGAGACGACTGTGCTACGGCTTTTCCCCATCATTTACAAAATAGGGCTACCTGAAAAGTATCAAATGTACCGCATTTGCCCCCTAAATCCCCTAATTCTGGGGGACTTTGACTCTTGTTTCCCCCAAAGTTGCTACGGTGTACTTTCCTTGGCACGGGGTTGCTCTCACCCCCTACTCCCTCTCCCAGCCACGGGAGAGGGGGTACCAAACTCCAGAGCCTCTCCTTCTGGCTCCCCTTCTCCCCGCGTGGGGGAAGGGGGTGAGGGATGAGGGGGTATTTAAGTGTACACCGTAACTAGAGTTGGGGCTAGCGGGCGGTTCGGGTAGCCACGGCTACCTTTTAAACCATCCTCTAAGTCGGAATCCCTGAGCCTTACATCAATCACCGTTTCACCACAAGCTGCACCTGCTTCGTCACCCAGTCCTGTTTTGGATCGACCACAGGAATAGCCGATCGCGTTACGTTGGGCGCTTTATCTGAATCAGCCCCAATCATTTTCAGCAGATTATTGAGCGGATTAATCCCTTCCGGTTCTTCCCCTCTAGTCACAACTTCTGTCAATTCGTCGTCAAATTTGGCTCCTTGGGGTTCGGGGGGTTCATCCAATGCGGGTAGCGTTAACCAGCGGAAGTCCGCCAATCCCTTTTGAATTGCAAATACTTTAAAGATTTCCCTTGCCTGCTGATAAGCGTTGTCGTCTGGAAGACTCATCTGCAATGGAATTTCTTCTCTAGCCCCTTTGTCAAGGTTGAAGAAAGGGGACTCCATCCCACCAATGGGTAACTGTGACACGGCCCATGTCGGTTCAATATCCAGTACAGCGACTTTGAGGGGTTGATTTCCCATATTGGTTAAACGGAGACAGATAATATCCCCATCTTGAACAACTGGATTTTGCGGATCATCAAACGCAGTTCCATCCTCTTGCAACAACTCAACTTCGATCGCCTGAGTCAGCTTTGAACTGGAGTTATCTAAACTTTGCACAGCTTGATATTTTGCCAGATGAACCAGCCGATCGACCACTTGCTGAGGGGCGGCTGGATTATCAGGATCATCAATTGACAGGAACGGTCTGAGATTGGGAATGGGCATGCCTTTGCAGATTTCGTAGTTTCCCTGTCGATCGATCGCCACCTGATAAAGTGCTGATTCTCCTGCTTGCTCTTCCACAATCCAGCCATTGCCCGCCAGAGCTTGTCGAACTTTGTCCAGTGCCTCTTTCTGCCGATCGACCCAGTTTGACGGCAGTTCATGCTCCTGCTCACCCGCAACCTTATCGTCAATCAAGCGAACTCGTTGCACCAATTCAACCGGAGCAGAAACCATGATTGCTGGGGCACCAAATTCCAGGGTGCCCTTGACCTCAATGCCGCCTTCTTCTGGCATCAGGACTCTCGCCGTTGACTGAGACGCATCGACCTTTGTTAGCTCAACGATCGCCACCTGTCGCGTCTTGTCAGTAAAGTCAGTGGTTTTGAATGGATAAATCGAAAAGCGGGTTCCTTTGCTCAATCCTTGCGCTTGCCCCGCATTTAATGTCACTTGAGTACCTGAACTCATTTTGTTGGGGATCACAGTGGTTACAGAAACCGTAAAAGGGGTAGACCCTCGATCGCTGCCAAACACCAGGCGATCGCTCTCGCCCACAATCATTGGCATCTGCCGATGCGGAAACTGACTTTGAATTTGGGCATTGACGCGATCGTGCAGCAGTTTATAGGTCAGTGGTAAACCACTGGTGGCAATGCCGTTCAGAGTATCCATCATCCAGTAGGTCAATGCGCCGCGCTGTTCACCATTCACTGGATATTCATGGGCGTATTCATTGGGACGACAAGCCGCCAGTAAAACATACTTCCTGGCTTTGGGTAAACCTGCTACACGAACTCCTTGATGACGGGTTTCTTCGAGCCAGTTGCGTTCTAGCTCTTCTCGTTCAGCCACCAAGCTCTCACCCGTTCGATTCAGGGTATCCGTTTGTCTCCCACCTCTGATTTTGATATCTCCACGGGTTGCGTCACCCGAATGGCAACAGTCAAGAATTACTGTTACGATTAACCCCTTATCTGTCATGCGCTTGAGCAGCGTTGTCATTTCCACATCCCGCAGATAACGCCCCTCTGCGGTATTGCCAATATCCATAGGCACAATCCCTTCATCGTTTTGTGTCCCGCTCCCCTGTTTCAAGGTTGGATAGACGGTCGTCATCCGTCCGCCATGTCCAGCATAGTGAATGTAGACTTGCTCTCCCGGTTGGGCGATTTTGGTAATGTCCTTGAAAGCGTTGACGATATTTTCGTAGGTCGGCTTTTCGTAGGTCGGCTCTTGTGCTTGGGCAGATTGAGTGTTTAGCCGATCAGTGTCTTCTGGATTGGGCGCAATGAGCTTGCAGATCCGCTCTGGTGGAATCTGGAAGGTTTGCTTGAGGTAAGTTTCGACTGCATTAATATCGCGGACTGCCCCCTTAAGGTTGCCATAGAGTTGGCTAGATTTGTAGTCATCAATCCCAATCAGGAGGGCATGGATCGTCGATGGTTGTTCTGGCATCACTTTTCCTCGTTTATTTCAGCTACAAAATGGATTTGCATCACTCAAAGGCTTAAGCCAGGAATTCACGAGTTTTAGCCCCGACCATTCCATCGGCACATTTGCTGGGCGATCGTGCGATACGCAGAGTTGACCGGCATGGGAATGCCGCGATCATCAATGGCTTTTTGCAGGGCTTGCTTAGCTGGCGATTGCAGGTAGGGAAAGGCGGCATCCAGTAAATCCACCTTCAAATCATCGAAGCTGACAAAGGCATTCGGTAGGATCAGTTGCAACTGGTAGATTAACTGCTGAGACAACGCATTGACAACAGCCGTTGAAGTCATCGGTGCATCTTGAAGCAATCCATCAAAGCTCCCTCTCAATGCGGTGGCATCTCGCTGGTTGATATGTTCACAGGCTTCTACCACAAACTCTGACATGGAATTGGGTATTGTTCCAGTTGAGTCATTTATCATCATCTCTATGTTCCTTACTGAAGTGCAAAATGGTTCACAAACCCAGTACTTTTCGAGTGGCAGCCCCGACCTGTTCATCTACCGTTATGATTATTCCTAGTGAGTAAATTCTTTCAGCGATCGTTCCTGTGCGTTATCTGTGTGAACGCATTGGATGAAAGGGTCGATCGCATGTTTCAGGTTTAATTGCCGGATTTGACAGCACTCTCAACCGAGCAAATTAAAAACAAAGTGATGGTTACTAAAAAACGCCTTGCCCGATCACATTTCCTGCCGGATTATAGTGACACACCAGGATATCGTTGCCATTGCCCCTTGCTAAACTACAGCCAACTTCTGTCGTTTTTCGCCAAACCATTTGAGTGTAGTGACCCACATCACTCCAATTTTCGGTAGTGGAGACATCGGGAAAAGTACCGTACTTGAAGGACTGCTTCTCGGCACCCCACATATCGACTAGCTGAGTGACAGAAAACCTGCCAGCACTGCCTTGCGCCAGGTTTTCTCCAGCCCCACTATGTTCAAATGTTCCTGTTGCAGCCAAGTGATTTGCCCACTGTTGGGCATTCGCCGCCAAACGGTCTGACCATTGCAGGGGGGGAACTCCCACTTCGGCTCGGTAGTGATTGTGGGCGTCCAAAAGTTCTTGAGCTTGAGCATTCGGTGCCCCTTGTCCACCTTGTCCGCCTTGTGTTGGCATATCGTTACTGCCTGCTGCCCACAACACATTATCCGCCGTCTCAGTTTGAGCGCCAAATCGGTAAACGACGAGATTACCGTCGTCTTGAATATTGAGAAATGCTCCAGGGTTATTCCATGTATTACTAGCCCATTTTGGAGAACCATTCGTGTCATAAAGAACCAAGTTCCCATCCGTTTGCATGATAAACTCACGCGGCGTGATTAATCTCCCTGTATTTGTTGCCCAAATCGGTTTACAATACCGATTGTAAAGAACAACATTGCCATCAAATTGCATCGTCAGTGTGTAAAGCTGATTATTAGATCGCAATCTTTGCCCTGGATATAGACTTTGACCTGAAAAAAGAGTTGCCATATTGCCTCTCAAGTCCAAATTAAGTGAACGTGAAAGTTGACAAGTGCAATTCGATTACTTTGTTAATCAACCAGATCCCGATCTTCGACTTCTCGAAGAAGTCAGAGACTTGTGCTTACAACTCGTTTAGAATTGCGATCGCCCGATTAAGATAGTTTTTGGCTGGACTCTAGCTGCCATAGTTGGTTCAGACGTTGAATTCGCCGCCGCAGAATCGTAGCTCGGTACTTTCGATACCCCACGATCGCACAGACGACCACTACAGGAAGGACGATCGCCAGAGAACTGATGATGGTATTCGATCGCGCAACATCAGTTTGCGGGGTTGGGTTGGGGGGTGTGGAAGTGGAAGTAGCGGCGTTCAGAGACGTTGGGCTACTTTGCATTTAGCCCTCCGCGAGGTGCTGATAGCGCCAGTTAATCGCACGAAATTTTTGATAGAGGTTGGGGGGTTGAAGTTTACGATCGTAAATAGTTCCCCGATAGATTAGGGTTACTGTTGATTCATCGGGTTCGATCGCTTCAGAAACTACCGCAGGAGGTGGAGTGGTGTAGTATTTGTGCCCCCGATAAATTAGCTCAACTTTGGTTTGGTTCATAGAAGCCGAGCTAATCTGGATGGGGGCAGGAACTTTGTAAGAGTGTCCGCGAAAAGTGAGTTTCATGGTTTAGACCTTATGGGGGCTGAATCGTTCATTAATCAAGGCATCGATAACAGGGTTGAACCTGATAGGTTCATCAAACTCTACTGTTAACTGAGTTCAAGTCTAAGGAATGACTAACTTGTCCCTGACTTGTAACTGCTTGCGTGATGACTTCGATCCTGTAAAATTAAAATGCCGCTCATGAGTAGGGTCTCCATGTCAAGATCACTCAGAGTTCAACAGGGTTACATTGATAAAGTCAAATTGGCACTCAAACTTAACGGCTTTCCCAGCCAAAGAGCGTTGGCTGAGGATGTGGGGTTTGCATTAGCCACAGTCAGCAATTTTCTGACAGGGAAGCCGGTTGACTACACGACGTTTGAAGAACTCAGCCGCAGACTGGCACTGGACTGGAGAGAAATCTCCACTCTGGATCTTGAGGTTTCATCCCAGCCGATCGACAAAAATCCTGAAGCTCCAAGTGCTGAAGTCTCATCCCAGCCGATCGACAAAATCCTGAAGCTCCAAGTCTGAAGTCTCATCC
>JAAUSF010000140.1 GCA_012033255.1 Cyanobacteria bacterium RU_5_0 | reverse complement strand
CAACACGTTACGGGTCTCGCCCCAACCCGACTACGCGAACATGGGGGTCGTGCCCCGACCGATCGCAACATCAGGGGGTCTGCCCCGACCGATCGCAACATCAACAAAAAAATATTATAGGTGGAAAAAATTTACCTCAATGAATTGTAATCTTGCTCCACTTAGAGAAAAATCAGCCACAATGGGAGTCATTCTTGGGAATTGGGAAGCGAGGTGTTTCCTCGAAAGCTGAAGCCTGTACTACAAAGGTCAACCCATTCCGAACGCTATACCAAGTTTTGTTAGATTGAATAATTTGGTCGAAAATTACGCTACTTATAGCAGTTAAATCTTAAACTTTAGGTAAGATAACTCTATATGTGGCGTTGATAGTTTTTCAACGTCTTCCGCTAGTGTTGGTGTCAGGAGAACTGATATGAGTTCGCTTCCTCCTCAGAACAACTATTTGTCTAAGCTCGATCGTCTCGTCGTCCTCCTGATGACTTCAAAAACTGGGGTCGTGCCCTTGGTCGCTGGGTTTGGGCTATTTACGGCGATACTGATCGGCAGTTGGGGAAAAGCGATCGCCCATCCTTCCCCCACTTCCTCCATGCCTCAGATTCTTGCCCAATTGCCTAATTCCCAATCTCCATCCCCTAGTCCCCAATCACAGCAACTTTTGTTTGTGAATCCGAGGGTTGGCAATGATATTAGTGGAGATGGCAGTCAGCGATCGCCTTTCCGCACGATAACTCATGCGTTGCAGGTGGCTCAGGCGAATACGGTAATCATGCTGGCAACGGGCACCTACAGTGCCGAAACGGGCGAAGTGTTTCCGTTGACGATGAAACCTAATGTGGCGATTCAAGGCGATCCGAGTACGCAGGGGCGCGGCATTGTGATTGAGGGCGGTGGATCGTTCCTCAGTCCAACATCAGCGGGTCAGAATATTGCCATCCTGGGGGCAGATCAGGCGCAACTGATTGGCGTGACGGTGACGAACCCAAATCCACGTGGATACGGACTTTGGATAGAGTCGAGTCATCCGATCGTCTTGAGCAACACGTTTATGGACAACACACATGACGGAGTTTCTACCGTTGGCGATAGCGCACCCCTGATTCAGAGCAATGTTTTTACTGAAAATGGGGCGAACGGGATGACCATCTTTGGCGATTCTCGTCCAGAGGTGCGGGAGAATTTGTTTACGCAAACGGGGTTTGGCATCAATATTGCAGAGAATGCGGCTCCTCTAATTATCAACAATGTGATTAGTCAGAATGAGGAAGGCGTGTTGGTGCAAGAGAATGCCCGTCCGACACTGCGAGGCAATCGGATTGAGGGCAATCAACAAAGTGGGTTGGTGGCGATCGCTCAGTCTCAACCTAATCTTGGGACTGCTTCCGATCCGGGTAACAATATCTTTCAAAATAATGGTGAGTTTGATCTCAATGTCGATGCGACTAATCAACTGATTCCGGCGTATGGCAATCAATTAGCCAGCGATCGAATTGACGGAGAGGTTGACCTGAGCGGTATGACTCCGATCACGGCTCCGGTTGTTGCAGCGTCATCTCCAATTGTGGAAACACTAACGGCTGAGCGATCGACCATTTCGCAACCTCCGCCTTCTGAAGCGCCCCAATCGACGACAGCCATTACGCAACTTCCGCCCATTTCTGTATCACCTTCAACGGAAGAACCGAGTCCAGTGATCTCGGTGCCGCCGCCTGCTACATCGTCGATCGCGGAGCCTGGGTTCACAGCGCGTCAATTTGCTCCGCCTAACCCTGCGGCGACTCCAGAAATTTCTGTTCCACCGTCCAATGATGCTTTGCCGTCTGAAGTTCCAACTCAGTCTGATCCTGAGATGGTAGAAATTTCTGTTCCTCCCCCTCATCCCTCCTCTAGCCTTCTTCCAGCCGTGTCGATTGCGGTGCCACCGCCTACTACGACCCCTGTGCCAATCGAGGTTCCAGTGTCTCCTTTGGTGACTCAACCGGCATTGGCGGATGCTCCCCAATCGAATTCTACGGTTGATGCACCGATCGTGATTCCGGTGCCGCCGCCTGAATCTAGCCCTGTTTCGCCTACCTCTGTGGTCAGTTCAAATTTGCCGACACCCCCTGAAGAAGCAGATTCGAGTTTGCAAGCTGATTTGTTGCCTGTTCCAGATGGAAATGCGCCAGTCGGCAACATTGGGGATCTGCCTACTGTTAATGTGTCGCGTGATCCACTGTCACAACCCGATAGCAGTAACCTTGGCAGTGGAGGAACACGGGCAGATTTGCGGTATCGAGTGATCGTGGAGTCGAGTAGTGAACGGGTGCAATCAATGGTACGATCGCTGGTGCCCAATGCGTTTCTCACATCCAATAACGGTCGAGATGTCATTCAGGTTGGAGCATTTAGCAGTCGCGATAACGCTGAACAAGCCGTCCAATTGCTCAACCGAAATGGGTTAAGGGCGACTATTCAAGAGATAGAATGAAGGCTGGAGCGATTCAATGAGTCGGCATGGGCGCAATCAACAGAGATGGGTCTGTTTCTCGGAGTTTTATGTGCTTGAGCTTCGTGACTGCTGCTCTGCTGGCTGTTGTTCAACTGAGAGGAAACTCTTCTGATCCTGTAGCTGCGACTGTTTCAGCTTCGACGGCTGATTTCCCGATCGCCACTATTCCTGAGAACCCTGAAGTGGTTGATTGGGCTGCTGATTCGCCTCAAGCACCGATGCCAAGTCAAGACCTCGCCCCAGTCTCTAGCCTGGTTGCGCCGAAGCCATCTCGTCCTGGAATTCTTGCGGCACTTCGAGATTTTTTTAACCTTACTCCGGATAAACCGCCTGAACTGATTGTGGATCTGAGCGATCGCCAAGTTTATCTTGCTCAAAACGAGACTGTGATTGCAAATTACCAGGTTGCGATCGGTCAGGCGGGATGGGAAACTCCAGTGGGTCAGTTTAGTGTGATTAATATGCAGCAAGACCCTGTTTGGCAGCATCCGTTTACAGGAGAAATTGTTGCACCCGGAGCAACCAATCCTCTAGGATCTCGCTGGATTGGATTCTGGACAGATGGAGCGCACCAGATTGGGCTTCACGGAACTAATCAAGAAGATTTGATTGGTCAAGCGGTTTCTCATGGCTGTATCCGACTGCGTGAAGCAGATATCCAGGCACTTTTCACACAAGTGACGATCGGCACTCCAATCACGGTTCGTCCTTAAGGATCATGAATTACAGCGGTTTTCAGATGAATGAACCCAAAATTGCAGGATGGGCATCGCCCACAAAGATTTGGCACAGAAGCATTTTACGGTTTGATGGGCAGTGCCCGTCCTACAGAAAATTGCTATAAATCAATTGTGGGGTGGGTGTCCTTACTCGCCCAGACGGGCAAGAGGCTCATCCCACAAGAAGTGAATTCCTCAACGAATGACGCTACGACTCAAACTTGTGTGCGTAGGTTTTGAGCAACGAACTCACTTGAGTCAACACTTCATCTCCTGTGTTTTTGCCCAAGACTTGCCGCTCTGGGAAGAAGTCAGGTTGGTCAAGGTTCCGAGCGATCGCCTCATTCACCTGCTGAGCAATTAATGTCTGAAGCTCATCTTTCGCTTTAGTGCGCTGATAGTCTGCCCCTTCTTCTGTGGTGGCATAGAGCGGTGGAAGCCGATTGAGCGCATAGGCGGCAATGTCTCCTAAATCTAAGGTGCAATCGCTGGTCGCTTCAATTTCGGCAACACGAGCGATCGCCTCGGTCAAGACTAACTCTTCCATCACATTGATGAACTGCTTCCGGGGAACAGCAACCACTTCTCCGGTCAGCAATGCGCCCATCAGCCGATCTAATGCCATGTATTCTTCGATTGACAACTCGGAGGCAGTATCACAGATGCGCCCCACTTCTGCTTCCATAGCGGGTGTCAGATACCCATCTTGCAGGGCTTGCTCAACAATTTTTTCGATACTCATAGGGCTTTTTAGGGCTACACAGCCATAACAATTAGGCAAACTGATCTGCTTTGCTTTAGTTTGCCCCTAGACTTGGCAAAAATCACGGGCAGCGCGGGGAAATCACTCAAACCCTTCATTTCGCCACGGTACAGGGTCAACACATTGGCTGTTCACGTAAAGCCCCCAATGTAAATGGGGGCCAGTAGCGGCACCTGTGGAACCCACTGCTCCAATTTGCTGACCCGCTTGGACGACATCGCCCTCTTTCACATCAATTCGGCTGAGGTGAATGAGAATGCTCTCAACCCCTTGTCCGTGGTCAATGCCGATCGTGTTGCCATGTAGCTCAAATCCATCTTCAACTCGTCCGACCAGCGCGATTGTACCGGCTGCTGGAGCCACAACGGGATCTCCGACTGGTGCGGCATAGTCTACTCCTCGATGGAAATAATCTTGAGCAAATTCGCCATTGTAATATCGGCGCACTCCATAAATCGTGCTAATTTCTCCCTGATTAGGACGTTGAAACGCCCCACTCCATAATTTCTCCGGCGTGACCAGAGCTTTGAACGCATCAACACGATCGAATTCATGATCCGTGCCCAGGGAATCCGCATCGCCACTGAGCCAGATACTTTGAGTTGGGAACTCCCGATCGCGCAGTTGCAGCGTAACAGGTTGCGATGAATTGTTCGTATTTTGACCTGCATTGACTTGGATAGTGAGATTGCCAGGTGAATCTAGAGGTGTGGTAGGCAAGAGGGCGCGGTAGCGATTGGAACCGATCGCAAAGGTTGGATAAGATTTTTGATTCATCATCACGGTTGGGGGTTCGCTTGCCGCATCCGCTTGAATTACGGCAGAAATTGTATCGCCCAATTGTGGCTCCATTGGTTGAATTTGCACCTGCACAGCTTGGGCGGGAGTCCCCAAAATAAACAGGAGAATCGCTGTGCCGAGGGCAAGACTGATGAGAATCCGACGAGTCCGCCGATGGATTGACCCTGTGGTGATACCTGTGATGATCCCATCAATCCAAGGAAGATTGGCGAAGCGACTAGAAGAAAGCGATCGGCGAAGAATGGTCATAGTCAAGAATTTTGGAGTAATTAAGGCTGTGGCACTTTGGACGATAGATTAGCACCTCTCTCAGCAAGTTCCAACAATCAAAGTTCTCAGTTGTTAGGACATCGGGATTAAAGGGGGTATGGGAGCTTCGCCCCCAGCCAGAGGTTCCACTCTTGCACCCCGTCCTAACCCAAGTGGCTGTCGCTATAAAACTCAAAACTCCCTCAAATTCTGCCCGGAGTCGGCAAAACTCGGTATGCTTGATTATGACGAGAGTTTACGTTTCTTCTCATTCTTGTTGGGTAGTCCGTGCAAGAAGATTTTAGATTAATTGTTGATCTGGTTATCGTTCTGGCGGCAGCGGCGGGAGGTGGCTTTCTAGCTGCCTTACTGCGTCAGCCAGTATTACTGGGATATCTTCTGGGTGGGGCGATCGTCGGTCCTGCTGGGTTAGGTCTGGTGAAAGAACTGGTGCAAGTGGAGACCCTAGCTCAGTTTGGGGCAGCGTTTCTGTTATTTGCTCTAGGCGTTGAATTTTCGCTTACAGAACTTAAGAAAGTTCAAGGCATCAGTCTGGGTGGCGGGGCGCTGCAAATCCTCTCGACGATCGCGATCACCGCGTTGGTGTCGGTTGGGGTAGGATGGGTGACTTCACCCACACAAGGCGTATTTTTGGGGGCGATTCTCTCGCTTTCCTCGACAGCGGTTGTCCTCAAGTGCTTAATGGAGCGGAACGAGACTGAAACGTCTCATGGTCGCATTATGTTAGGCATTTTAGTCGTTCAGGATTTGGCGCTGGGGCTGATGCTGGCGGTGTTGCCTGCGCTCGATCGCCCCTCTGAAGAAATTGGCTTAGCTGTTGGGTTGGCGCTACTGAAGACAGCCTTGCTAGCGGTAGGAGCGATTGTCGCTGGCATCTGGTTGATTCCTCATTTGTTGCGATTTTTGGCGAAAACGGAGAGTCGTGAACTGTTCTTGCTCGGTGTTGTCGCACTTTGTCTGGGAATTGCCCTGCTGACGGAGTTTATGGGATTGTCGATCGAGATGGGGGCATTCATCGCCGGATTGATGATCTCAGAGGTAGAATATGCAGATCAAACGCTGACCTACGTAGAGCCAATCCGAGATATCTTTGCTAGCCTATTTTTTGCCGCCGTCGGGATGCTGATCGATCCAGGTTTTATTTGGAATCATCTTGAACTGATTCTTGGACTAGTGGCATTGGTATTGGTCGGTAAGTTTCTGATTGTCACCCCTCTAGTCAGAGCCTTTCGCTATTCGCTGAAAACATCTCTGATTGTTGGCTTAGGATTAGCCCAAATCGGGGAGTTTTCCTTTGTGCTAGCTAGCAGAGGACAAGCATTGGGTCTAGTCTCTCGACAAGTTTACCTGCTGATTTTAGGGACAACCGCAGTCACGCTCATTATTACGCCCTTTATGTTGCGCTTAGCGCCACAGTTGTTTATTTGGGCAGAGATGGTGCCTTGGTTGAAGCGAGTGTTAGAAGGCTCAGATACGCCTCGAGAAGTGCCGGAAAACCTCCCTACGCAAAATCATTTTGTCGTTTGTGGTTATGGACGAGTCGGACGAAATATTGTTCAACTGCTTCAGGCGCATAATCAATCCGTGATCGTCATTGATCAGTCGGAACAGACGATTCAACAGTTGCGAGATACTGGAATTCCCTATGTCTATGGCAATGCCGCAAGTTTGCATGTGATGGCGGCGGCAAGTGTTCAGCAGGCAATGGGAATGGCGATCGCCCTCCCTGACCCGATGAGTACTCGTCTTTGTCTCAAACGTGCCTTAGAACTGGCTCCTGATCTGGATGTTGTGGTTCGTGCCACTCAAGATAAAGATATTGAGCTACTCTACCAGCTTGGTGCAAGAGAAGTGGTGCAGCCAGAGTTTGAGGCTAGCCTGGAACTCTCCTCTCACTTGCTGATCGGGCTAGGTGTTCCCTTGCCGATCGTTCAACGAGAAGTCCAGCAAATTCGCAGTTCTCGTTATCAAAAACTCCGCCCAGAGCGACAGCCTGCCCAAGTCTCTCGTGAGTTGGCAGTGGTGGCTCAAGACATGAACAGCAAATGGTATACCTTACCGGACGGTTCACCGCTAGCGGGGATGACCCTCGAAGAAACAGATTTGCGTCGTCTGACGGGGGTTAGTCTGATGGCAATCCGACGCACTGAAGGAGAAGAACTTGATTATCCGAATGCTCAAACTTCTTTGGAGGAGGGCGATCGGCTTCTCGTCGTCGGTGATGCTGATGAATTAGCTGCCTTCATTGAATTAGCTAAAGGACAAGCTGCTGTTCCCAGTCCGAGTGCCTCTTGTAAGTGGCTCCTTGTCCCCGATCACAGCCCGATTGTTGGCAAAACTTTAGCAGAACTGCACATCCGCCGTCAGTTTGGTGTGTTGGTTCAGGCAATTCGACGGGACGATAAATTCATTCGCATTCCCAATGGCAACAGTGATGTGCAGGCAGGCGATCGGCTCTTGCTCTGCGGCAACTTTCATGCCCTCAACCAAGCCAGTCGTTGGCTGGCCCCTGCTCCACCCGAACTGCCCATTCTGCAAATTCCTGTCGCGACCGTCGTTTCTGAACCCGAAGAGCCTATGCCTGTAAACTCGCCCATGAACTTACCTGTCAACGGCCATAATGGGCAGCGATCGGAGGACTAATTGAGACTTACTTCGTACCGATGGGCTTCCGTTCCGCCACCGGTGAGGGTCAAGGTTATGGGATGGGCATCTTGCCCGTCCACTGATGCAGGTTAAACATAGAACAGCTTATGCCTTTGATTGGGATGAGACACAACTACTGATCCTCTGGCTGAGGGGTTTTCTGCTGCAAAAAGACTTCTGGCTGGAAAGGGGATATAGCTTCAGTTGGGGGCATGATCACGGGTTGCTCTCCCCTGGTCAGTGCCTCTGACCAGTTTTTTGCTAACGAGATGAAATCAGAGGGCATCATGATCAACGTCGTGGTGTTATTTTCAGCCCCGATTTCCGTCAGCATTTGCAGTCGTCGCAACTCTAACGCGGCTGGATTGGCCATAATTTTCTGGGACGCTTCCGCTAGCTTAATCGATGCTTCCTGTTCGGCAGCCGCTTTAATCAAACGGGCACGTTTTTCTCGCACGGCTTCTGCTTCTTTCGCCATTGCACGTTGCATACTGTGAGGGATTTCTACATCCTTCATTTCCACCCGCTCAATGACAACTCCCCACGGTTCTGTGATTTCGTCTACAATTTCCTGAACTTTCTGATTAATCTTGTCTCGGTTTTGCAGCACATCATCCAGAATATTTTGCCCGACCACATTCCGTAACGTTGTTAGGGCAGTTTGATACACTGCCATTTGATAATTTTCGACTCGATTGATCGCTTTGACCGGATCGAGAATGCGGTAGTAGAGAACGGCGTTGACTTTGATGGTGACACTATCGGCAGTGACCGTTTCCTGGGGTTGAATATCAACCGTCCGTGTCCGGATATCAATCTGCATTTTTTGATCAATGTAAGGAACGATCCAATATAGTCCAGGACCTTTGATACCTTGAATTCGTCCCAGTCGAAAAACCACGCCTCGCTGATACTCCCGATCGAGCTTAATTCCCTGTGCGACCAGGATGACGATCGCCCCAACCAAAATGCCCAAAAATGATGATCCCATAATGGATTGGACTCCTACGAATACTTCCTATTCTAGATATGCCATTTTGCAAAGTAGGCTACGCTTTGAAACGGAGTGAAACAAAATCGTTATGTTATCGGACATAAAAAAGAGGCGTGGAAAATTCTCACGGGTTTAGACTGAAACGCTTGAGTGAATAAACACAGGAGAAAGAGACACGAGCGATGACAGAAAAACAACTCTCTGCTCTTTGGCCACGATTAACCCAACTGCTGAAACCGATCGGAATTATCTGTATCTTGAGTGTGCTGGTTTGGGTAACACCTGCGATCGCCCAAGGAACTGTCAAAGCTCCGATAGTGATTGATGGAACGGAATTATTTGAGGTTGAGAGTTCTGGCAAGTTTGAGGCGGACAATCGGGCAAGGGGCATCAATTTTCAGCTTCAGGCGGCGATCGAATTGGATGAGCCACCTACGGTACAGGTCAATGCAGATAATCCCAACCTGCCGATTATCTCACTGAACAATGACCATTTGCTGACTATCACAAGTGAAGATGCGATTCCGGGGAGAACTCAGCTAAACCAAGCCAATATCTGGGCATCGCAGATTGAAAATGCGATTGTGAGAGCGCAATATGAACGATCGCTCCCTTATCTGCGTGGCTCAGTGATGCAGGCGATCGTGCTATTCAGTCTTGCGTTCATTCTGCACTGGACACTGGGACGGTTTTGGCGACGTACCTTAGGCCCCGAACTTCGGGCGGTCACTCACATCCCTGATCCAGATGCGCCAAGCGCCAACACTCAACCGGCAACGTCAGTAGATCTATTCCTGGGCTTGCTGTTAATGGCGGTTCGAGTTGGCATCTGGTTGGGAGCGGCACTCTATATCAGCAATCTATTTCCCTGGACACGGCAATGGAGCTATCGGGTCATTGAGATTTTAAGTAATAGCTTTATCTCGCCCATCTTTACGCTCGGTAACAACCAATATTCCATCATCAATCTG
Organism: Cyanobacteria bacterium RU_5_0; assembly: GCA_012033255.1. Lineage (GTDB taxonomy): Bacteria > Cyanobacteriota > Cyanobacteriia > Elainellales > Elainellaceae > JAAUSF01. The sequence goes on along the minus strand of JAAUSF010000140.1, from coordinate 4,350 downwards.
CTCATTCTGGTGGTGCTGCTGTTTGGATTGCAAATTGTCACCCGAACAATCACCAATTTGGTGAAAACTCGGATTTTGCGAGTGACCGTGGTGAATCGAGGGGCACGAGAAGCGATCGCCTTTGTGATTCGCTACACCCTTCTGTTCATTGGCGCATTGGTATTGCTGCAAATCTGGGGAATCGATCTCAGTTCGCTGGCGATTCTTGCCAGTGCCCTTGGAATTGGGATTGGTTTGGGCTTGCAAGATTTAGCAAAAGACATTGGCAGTGGATTGATGCTGATGTTTGAACGCCCGATTCAAGTGGGAGATTTTGTGCAAGTTGGCGGTTTTGAAGGGACGATCGAACGCATTGGCGCACGGAGTACCCTCGTTCGCACCCTTGATCACATCTCCATCATCGTGCCTAATTCTCGCTTCCTCTCTGCGGAAATTATCAACTGGAGTCACGATAATCCGGTTTCTCGCTTACATCTGCCTGTCGGAGTAGCATACGGCTCTAACATGGACGTGGTGCGATCGGCGCTGTTAGCAGCCGCCACCGAACATCCTAAAGTCCTAGCTAGCCCCAGACCCCAAGTGATTTTCAAAGGCTTCGGTGAAAGCAGCCTCAATCTAGAATTGCTCGTCTGGATAGCCGAACCGAGCAAGCAACTCATCCTCAAAAGTGAACTTTATTTCAGCCTTGAAGCGCAATTCCGCAAACACCAGATCGAAATTCCCTTCCCTCAACAAGACGTACATGTCCGCACTGGAAATCTGCCGATCGAACTTTCTCCTCAACTGGAACAGACTCTTCAGCAGTTGTTGCAACTGTCGCAGAACGGGAAGGGGAAAGGATGAAGAATGAAGGAGGAAGAATGAAGAATGAAGGAGGAAGAATGAAGAATGAAGGAGGAAGAATGAAGAATGAAGGAGGAAGAATGAAGAATGAAGGAAGTTTATTTGCCTGATACGGTCAAGCTACGGGGAATCTGACCCAAAGAGATTGAACTGTTCAACCTCTCGTTTCAGAACTTCGCCTTTACAATAGAAGATTGTTGGGAATGCTCAAGGCAAGTGAGGCACGATCGCCATGACCATGATGCAACCTACGAAAAACCGAATGACGTTTGAGGAGTATCTAAACTATGCCGATGAAACGGACAACCGTTATGAATTGGTAGATGGGGAACTGATCGAGATGCCCCCAGAAAACCCCAATAACTGTCTGTTTGCCCGTTTTTTGTTCCTTCAGTTTTTGCAGGTCTTTCCCCTCAGTTGGGTATGTATGAAAGACACTGAAATTGAGGTAACGGGTAGACGGGCAAAAACTCGGTATCCTGATCTCATGGTGTTGGGTGAAGAGTTAGCGATGGCTTTACAGGGAGCAAGCCGCAGCACCATCACGCGAGATATGCCTCCTCCTCTATTGGTTGTTGAAATCGTTTCGCCAGGTAAGACAAACGAGGATCGCGACTACCGTTACAAACGATCTGAGTATGCGGCTAGAGGTATTGCAGAATACTGGATCGTTAACCCTGAGAGGCAGGATGTCATGATTCTCAAGTGGGTTGACGGATTGTATGAAGAAACAGTCTACACAGGTAGTCAGGCAATTGAGTCTGAAATGATGCGCGAAATAACCCTAACACCAAATCAGATCCTTACTGCCAGCAAATGAAGACGATCGCCTAAAAACTTCCCCAGTTGAGAACAAGCTAAAAAATCTCACCCCACGCACCCATCCTTCATCCTTCATTTTTTCCTCTTTCCATGTCTTTCCCCATCCATCCCGCCCTCATCACCCATGTCCTTCCTGGCTCGATCGCATCTGAGGTGGGCTTCGAGGCGGGCGATCGCTTAGTGGCGATTAATGGGCAACATCCGCGTGATTTGATTGATTATCAGTTTTTTTGTGCGGATGAGGTGCTGGAATTGGAAGTGCTGGATGCGAAAGGGCGATCGCATCAGGTTGAGATTGAAAAAGAGTATGACGAAGATTTAGGGCTGGAGTTTGAGTCGGCTTTGTTTGATGGGTTGAAGCAGTGCAACAATCACTGTCCATTTTGCTTCATCGATCAACAGCCACCTGGAAAGCGGCAAAGTTTGTATTTGAAAGATGATGACTATCGCCTCAGCTTTCTTTATGGCAGTTATTTAACGCTGACCAATTTGACGCAAAAAGAGTGGGATCGAATTGCTCAAATGCGTCTGTCGCCTTTGTATGTGTCTGTTCATGCGACGGAACCTGATGTGCGAATTCGCCTGTTGAAAAATCCTCGTGCTAGACAAATTCTCGATCACTTGAAATGGTTTCAGGACAATCGATTACAGATTCACGCACAAGTGGTTGTTTGTCCGGGAATCAATGATGCTGAACATTTAGCACAAACGTTGTTGGATCTGGCAAAATTTCATCCTGGAGAGATTCCGGCAGTGATGTCAGTGGCGGTTGTTCCAGTGGGACTGACTCGGTTTCGTCCGCTCGAAGATGAGCTTGTTCCAGTGACAACCGAAAAAGCAAAAGAAGTGATTGCCCAAGTGCAAGCTTTGCAAACAAAATTTCGGCATCAGTTTGGCACAACGTTTGCATGGTTAGCGGATGAATGGTTCTTGATTGGGCGACAGGAACTCCCGCCAGAATCGCATTATGAAGACTATCCGCAAATTGGTAACGGGGTCGGATCAATTCGTCAATTTCTTAAGCAATTTCGGATCGCAGCAAAACAATTACCTGCGGCTGTTTCACCGTTTCGGAAATTCACCTGGGCTGTCGGGAATGCTGTAGAGCAGGCGTTTCAACCTATTGTCGATCGCCTCAATCAAGTCGAGGGCTTACAGGTGACGATGGTGGCACTCCGCAGTGAGTATTGGGGACAAGAAATCACGGTAACAGGTTTGCTTACAGGACAAGATCTGGTTCAAGGCTTGGGCGATCGCGATTTAGGAGACGGAATTCTGTTACCCGCTCTGATGCTCAAACATGGCGAGAGTTGCTTTCTGGATGATATGACGATCGAAGAAGTTGCACGTCAGCTAAACACCCGCATCTATCAAATCAATGATATGGATGAACTCTTACAGACTTGTACAGCTTCGGGACAATCTTGACACTTCCACGGAGGCAAGCCAGTGGGATCTTGGTTCACTGAGACCACTTAACCTAGTAGATTGTCAACCTTAGAGTTGAGGGGTAGATGGGTGGATGAGTGGATGGGTGGACATCCAACACCGCTTTCCTTGGCTTCCCCCATCGACCCATCCACTCCCGGCGTTGCTGAATCCAGGGATGATTCGCCCCCCTAGCCCCCAACTTTGGCTACGGGTCAGCGTCTCCGGCGGAAGGATTCCCGCTAGAAACCACTCATCACTCGCCTCAATCCACGCGCTCTAGCTGCCAAAGAATTTGATTTCCCTCCCGACGCACTCGTGACACCACCCAGTTGCGCCAGACCCAATTATCACCGCGACTCGTAACCGCACTGGCATTGACATCCATCAAGTCTGCCAGTTCTGAACTGGTAATTAAATAGCCCTGTCGGGCAATTTCATCTGCCATATGTAAGGTTTCTACAAGATTACGAAGTTGAGTCACCCTCACCTCACGGGGCAAGTCGGAGAGGTCAGGAGTAGGCGGAATTGCGGAATCTACCATAACGGAGTCAGAACAGGTAGGAACAGTGACATCGTGACTAGCTTCGACACTGGATTGTATCGCTTCTGACATCTCTGCGTTAGTGGCGTGGACATCAAATTCAAGTTTATGTTCTGAATTCTGCGTCTCACGTTGAGAATTAGAGGCTGAAAATTGGTGCAATGTGGGGGTTTGTCCGAGGGCGAAGGCGCGGGCGATCGTATCACAGCGATCGTTCCCAACATCACCGGAATGTCCGCGTACATAGCTCCACTCAAGGGAAGCGACCTGTTTAGCGACTTGTTGATTCAGGTCATCCAATGTTTCCCAGAGGTCTTGATTAAGGACAGCTTTCCCAGTTGAGGTTTTCCAGCCCTTTTTCTTCCAGCTTTTGACCCACTGAGTAATCCCGTTCTTGACGTATTCACTATCAGTGTAGAGCGTGACAGGTTGCGTTTGCTCAGAATTCAAAAGATATTCGAGGGCGACGATCGCCGCCTGCAATTCCATCCGGTTATTCGTGGTTTGGGTAGCGGCTCCGCCCAGTTCATGCACTGAGCCATCGGTAAAATAAATTACAGTTCCCCAACCGCCCGGACCCGGATTGCCAGAACATGCGCCATCGGTGTAAATGCGTTGAATGGTTTTTGAGGAGGTCATGGTGGGCAGGTAGGAGGAGGGGAGATGGGGAGATGGGGAGATGGGGAGATGGGGAGATGGGGAGATGGGGAGAT
>JAAUSF010000029.1 GCA_012033255.1 Cyanobacteria bacterium RU_5_0 | reverse complement strand
CCCCCATCCCCCCCACAATGCCCTCCCCCTCCCACCAACCCCAAACCCCGAATCTCCTGGCAGATGATTTTCACGCTGCTCATGTACGGATTCATGTACGTCCCTATCTTAATTTTGGCGTTCTACAGTTTTAACGCCTCTCGCTACAGCAACCGATGGGAAGGATTCAGCCTTCGATGGTACATAAGCTTGCTTAATGATTCCCGTATTCTTTCAGCGTTACGAGATAGTTTGGTGATCGCATTTGCGGCGGTAGTGGTTTCAGCCGTGCTAGGAACGATGATGGCAGTCGGGTTAGCAAAATATCGGTTTCCAGGCAAAGGATTATATCAAGGTATTTCGTATCTGCCGTTGATTATTCCAGATATTGCGATCGCCGTTGCCACACTGGTCTTTCTCGTTTCGATCAGCATTCCTCTCAGCATTTGGACAATCATTGCTGCTCATATTGTCTTCTGTTTGGCATACATTGCTGTTGTCGTCTCTACCCGTCTGGCAGGCTTAAATCCCCACCTTGAAGAAGCCGCCCTAGATTTGGGAGCCACTCCTGTACAAGCGTTCATCAAAGTCCTGCTGCCCGAATTAATGCCTGCGATTCTCTCTGGTTGCCTCCTCGCTTTTGTCCTTAGCATGGATGATCTTTTGATTTCCAGTTTCACCGCAGGCGGCGGTGCAAACACGTTGCCAATGGAAATCTTCAGCCGCGTTCGCACCGGCGTTAAACCCGACATCAATGCCCTCAGCGTTGTGCTAATTCTCGCCTCCGGATTTCTGGCGTTTGCTTCTGAATATCTGCGCTACAAGAGCGATCAGAAGCGGTTGAATCAGTAGTTATGCCGTTGGTTAGCCGGTGGGAGCGAGCCGATTCCCCATTATCGATTACCCATCAGCCACCCCCAATTCGCGCCACATCACGGGCATTCGCTTCAAAGGCAGCAGTGAGCGCGTCATCTCCACTTAAACCGGAGGCGAGGGCTTCCTTGAGGGCTTGCAGAACTCGCTTGTAGTCTCTCGGCATCACTTTGACAAACGTCGGGACGATCGCCTCCCAATTCGCTAAGACTTTGACGGCTTTCTGGCTTTGGGTATAGTCGGCGTGGCGCTGGATCATTTGGCGGAGTTCGTCAATTTCTTCGGGGTCTTCCAGCGGTTCCAGTCCGACCATCTGTGGATTGCAGCGTGTTGCAAAGTCACCTGCCTCATCCAGAATGTAGGCAACGCCACCGCTCATCCCTGCGGCAAAGTTGCGTCCGGTTGTGCCTAATACAACGACTGTACCGCCCGTCATATATTCGCAGCCATGATCGCCCACCGCTTCAACCACGGCATTAACACCAGAGTTACGGACACAGAAGCGTTCGCCTGCCATGCCGCAGATGTAAGCTTCGCCACTGGTTGCGCCGTAGAAGGCAACGTTGCCGGTGATGATGTTTTCCTCAGCGACAAAGGTAGAAGCGGTCGGAGGATAGAGGATGATCTTGCCGCCACTCAGTCCTTTGCCTAAGTAGTCATTGGCATCGCCTTCGAGTTCGAGCGTGACTCCTTTCGGCACAAACGCCCCAAAACTTTGCCCTGCATTGCCCTGGAAATGCAGATGTACCGTGTTGTCGGGGAGTCCGTTCCAGTGGCGTTTGGTGATTTCGTTGCCGAGGATCGTGCCGACAACGCGATTCACATTTTTGATCGGTAGCGTGGCTTTGACGGGTTCACCTCGCTCGATCGCCCCTTGACACAACTCCAGTAGCACCGCCATATCGAGAGATTTTTCAATGCCGTGATCCTGGGGAATCTGGCAGTAGCGACCGACATCAGGACTCACGTCTGGCTGATACAGAATCTTCGAGAGGTCAAGTCCTTTGGCTTTCCAATGGGCGATCGCTTGCTTTGGCTCAAGGACATCAGCACGTCCAACCATTTCATTGATCGTGCGGAAACCTAGTTGCGCCATGATTTCACGAAGTTCTTGGGCAATGAATGTCATAAAGTTGACGGTGTGGTCTGGATCGCCTGTGAAGTTTTGGCGTAAGTGCGGATCTTGCGTAGCCACACCAACGGGGCAAGTGTTGAGATGGCAGACGCGCATCATAATGCAGCCCAGCGTCACTAAGGGTGCGGTTGCAAAGCCGAATTCTTCTGCACCAAGCAGAGCCGCGATCGCCACATCACGCCCAGTTTTCATCTGTCCATCGGTTTCGACGGCGATGCGCGATCGCAAATTATTCAACACTAAAGTTTGGTGCGTTTCTGCCAGTCCCAGTTCCCAGGGCAAGCCAGCGTGTTTGATTGATGTCTGTGGCGATGCGCCTGTTCCGCCGTCATAGCCAGAGATAAGAACCACATCGGCATGGGCCTTTGCAACTCCAGCCGCGATCGTTCCTACACCGACTTCAGATACCAGCTTGACGCTAATGCGGGCATCGCGATTGGCGTTCTTCAAATCGTGAATTAACTCTGCCAGATCTTCGATTGAATAGATATCGTGGTGAGGCGGTGGTGAAATCAATCCAACTCCTGGAGTTGAGTGACGCACTTTGGCAATCCACGGGTAGACTTTGCCGCCCGGCAGTTGTCCTCCTTCGCCTGGTTTTGCGCCCTGTGCCATCTTGATCTGGAGTTCTTTCGCCTGAGACAAGTAGAGACTGGTAACGCCAAAACGTCCAGATGCCACTTGTTTGATGGCGCTATTCTTTGAGTCGCCGCGATCGTTTGTCCAGGTATAGCGGTCTGGATCTTCACCCCCTTCGCCTGTATTGGATTTGCCGCCGATGCGGTTCATGGCAATCGCCAATGACTCATGTGCTTCCTTCGAGATTGAGCCATAACTCATTGCGCCTGTCTTGAAGCGTTTCATGATCGATTCGATCGGCTCAACTTCTTCAATTGGCACAGGCTGACGCACTTTGAACGCTAGCAATCCACGTAGCGTAAAGTATTTCTGATTTTGCTCGTTGACGAGAGCCGCATATTGCTTGTAAGTTTCGTAGCTGTTCTCCCGCACTGCCTTTTGCAAGGTGTGAATGGTTTGAGGGCTGAACAGGTGCGCCTCGCCGTCCTTGCGCCACTGATATTCACCCCCCACATCAAGCGTATGCCCGTTGACTTGGCGATCGGGGAAAGCATGATGATGACGCAAAATCGCTTCCTTCGCGATCACCTCTAGATCAACGCCTTCGATTCGGGAGGCTGTCCAGGTGAAATATTGATCAACAACGGAGTGGTTTAGCCCGATCGCCTCAAAAATCTGCGCTCCGCGATAGCTTTGCAGCGTCGAGATGCCAATCTTGGATGCCACCTTAACAACGCCCTTCGTAGCGGCTTTGATGTAGTTCTTGCAAGCCGTTTTGTCATCCATATTGACGAGCAAACCTTCGTGAATCATCTCGTTGATGGTCTCAAAAGCGAGATAAGGATTAATCGCTCCGCAGCCATAGCCAATCAGCAAGGCATAATGATGCACTTCACGCGGTTCACCCGATTCCAGCACAATTCCCACTTGTGTCCGGGTGCCCTCCTGAATCAGATGATGATGTAGCCCGGAAACCGCTAGCAGCGCTGGGATGGGTGCATTGTCTGCGTCTACACCCCGATCGCTAAGGATGAGAATACTCACACCGTCGATGATGGCGCGATCGGCTTGAGCAAAAATGGCATCCAGTGTCGCTTCTAGTCCCCTAGCACCCTCCTTCGGGTTAAACACGATCGGCAACGTCATTGACTTGAAATTGCCCTCGGAGACGCACCTAAGCTTCGCCAGTTCGTCATTGCTGAGAATGGGAGTTTTCAGCTTGATCAAATGACAACTTTCTGGCTCTGGTTTGAGCAAATTGCCTTCAGACCCGATCGTTGTTTCGGCTGAGGTGATGATCTCTTCGCGAATGGAATCGATCGGCGGATTTGTCACCTGTGCGAACAGTTGTTGGAAATATTCATACAATAGTTTAGGACGGTCAGAAAGCACCGATAGCGGCGTATCTGCCCCCATTGCCCCTACCGCTTCAACACCATCTCGTGCCATTGGAGTGAGCAACAGACGCAACTCTTCAAAGGTGTAACCAAATGCCATTTGTCGTTGCAACAATGGTGCAATAGGATATCCCTTTCCATCGTCGGGGGCATCTTTAAGCTGTGCTAAATCGATTAAATGGTGGTTTAGCCAGGTGCGATAAGGATGCTCAGTGACAATGCTGTGTTTAATCTCTTCATCTGCAACGATGCGTCCTTCTTCCATGTTCACAAGGAACATTCGTCCAGGTTGCAAGCGTCCTTTCAATGCCACTCGTTCTGGTTCAATCGGCAATACACCCGCTTCAGATGCCATGATCACGAGATCATCTTTCGTGACGTAATATCGCGACGGACGTAGCCCGTTGCGATCGAGGACGGCTCCCATCATCGTGCCATCCGTAAAGGCGATCGATGCTGGTCCATCCCACGGTTCCATTAAGCACGAATGATATTCATAAAAGGCTTTTTTCTCATCGCTCATCGACTCGTGGGCTGTCCACGGTTCCGGGATCATCATCATCACCGCATGGGGCAGCGATCGACCCGCTAACACCAAAAGTTCCAGAGCATTGTCGAAAATCAAGGAGTCACTACCGTCAACATTGATCACAGGCTGGACTTTTTTCATGTCATCGCCAAACAACTCTGACTCAAAAAGTGACTGCCGCGCATGCATCCAGTTGATATTGCCACGCAGCGTGTTGATTTCGCCATTGTGAGCAACGTAGCGATAGGGATGCGATCGCTCCCAACTTGGGAAAGTATTGGTGCTGAAGCGAGAATGAACTAACGCCAACGCACTTTCCAGATCGGGATCACGCAAATCGGGATAATATTGCCCGACTTGCACCGGCATCAGCATCCCTTTGTAAACGATCGTGCGGGATGAGAGGCTAGCAGGATACCAGTATGAATCAAGGTGCAAGGCACGAATCGCATTATGAGCACGTTTACGAATGACATAGAGCTTTCGCTCAAACGCTAAATCATCTGATGCCTCTGATAGATGGGGCGATCGTTGAATAAAAACCTGCTCCATGAACGGTTCACTGGATTTTGCCGTGTTACCCAGTGAAGAATTGTCCGTTGGCACATTGCGCCATCCGAGAACCTGTAACCCTTCTTCAGTTACGATGCGTTCAAAAATTCGTCGGCTGCTCTCGCGGATGGTGGGATCTGGCGAAGAATAGATCATGCCAACCCCATATTGACCTGCTTCTGGCAATGTAATTCCGTCTGCTGCCGTGACTTTTTGCAGGAATTTATGGGGTACCTGAATCAAAATACCTGCACCATCGCCGCTATTTGTTTCTGCACCAACCGCACCGCGATGATCGAGATTCAAGAGAATGGTCAATCCATTCTCGATGATGGTATGCGACTGCCTTCCCTTCATATGCACGACGAAGCCGACGCCACACGCATCATGCTCAAATTGCGGATCGTAAAGTCCCTGTTTAGCTGGCAACTGGTTACTGTTCATTGGAAGTTTAAAAGTCTCAAAGGAAAGAAAATTTGGCGATAAAACTGCGATTCAATCACAAGCAAATGTTATGAATTCAACACAAATGCTTTTAATTACCAGATTAATACTTTAGCTGATTTGAATTTTCTAGCAAGAAATGCAGATGAATGTTAAGTATTAAGAAAAATCTCAGATCTTCAGATCTACTGATTAAACTTCTTTCATGGTTCAAAGATTGACTTTAATAGCGGTTGATTTATCGCTTACACCATACCAAAGAACGCCAAATGCAAGATCTCTGTTAATAAAATTAACGAGTTCTTAAAAGATGTAAAGAATTTACGTGAGATAGGCATCACTATAAAACTTCATTGCGTCATTGCTTCAACCCAACCAATCATTGTCTCGCTGTGCGAACTGGGGGCATGATTGTGGGGGCATGATTGTGGGGGCATGATTGTGGGGGCAATTCCTGCGTGATTGCCCTGGATTAGAGGGCAGACACGTGGGTCTGCCCCGACCGATTGCCCTGGATTAGAGGGCAGACACGTGGGTCTGCCCCGACCGATCGCAAAATCAACGAAAAATTTTCAGGTAACAAATTTTCAGAATTCTTGTGGGATAGGCATGAAATGTTAATAGCTGCGATCGCCTCTCGCAGCCATTTTTATCCCTCTTTCAGGAGAGCAAATTTCACATCGCGTTACCTAACGAACTTAAAACCCGATCGACTCTAACGTGTCTAATACACCGCCAACATTCTCTCTGAGATTTTCAATTTGGCGATACGCGGCGTTGATGCGGTTTCCATCCACATAAACCTGTTGAGTCGGGTATTTTTGGATGATCTCAATTAGGCTGACATGGTCATCATCGCTAGCCGACAAGACCAGTGCCGATCGCATGGCTTCTCGATCGGCTGCACCTGATGGCGTATAGACGAACTCACTGACTTGATCGAGCATGACATCACCGACCGCATTGTTTAACATCCGATCAAGCGGCACTACGCCAATCTCAACTTCTCGTGTCAGCATCCGCCGAATCAGTTCTGGATCTTGCCCCGAAGCTTCCATGTAGTTCTCTAATTCCGACGACGCTTCTCCGGTTTCAGCAAATGTTGTCAAATCTGCGACAGATACCGATCGCTCAAAAATCTGGTACTTCATCACCACTTGTTCGGCTGCGATCGCAGTCGCACTCCAGAGGGAGGCAGCGACAGTCAACCCAGTGCCGATTGTCAGGAATAATACTCGACGGATTGAAGTTGGTAGGTTCATAATCCCACTCCGAGTGTGATGACTATTCTTTTGACGGTGCCAGAACACAATAAGTTGCAGTCTCTCTTATGGTAGCCGCTTGTCCTGAATTAGGAATGAAAAACCCTCTCACAACCGAAATTTCCAGTGATCGCCATCCGTCCTGCTTGTGATTTGGTTCACAGGTACTTCTTCAATAGCAAACTCAGCTTTTCCTTAGTCGTCGCAGGAGCTTTATCAAGCGGGGTAATAATGGCATACTTCAATGCCGAGTGTGCCTCCGAGACGGGTGGATTCTCGATCAGGCGCTGTACCACTTCCTGAATCACTCGCTGAGCATTAACCGCATTCTTCTGAAGATTGCCAATCACCATTTCAACGGTGACGCTATCGTGATCCGGGTGCCAACAGTCATAATCTGTCACTAGCGCCAGTGTTGTGTAAGCGATCTCTGCTTCTCGTGCCAGTTTCGCTTCCGGTAGATTTGTCATCCCGATGATGCTTGCCCCCCAACTGCGATAGAGATTTGACTCCGCCTTCGTGGAAAAAGCTGGCCCTTCCATACAGACATAGGTGCCACCTTGATGCAGCGTGACATCGGCAAGATTGAGAGAAGCGATCGCCTCCGACAACACCCTTGCCAGATTTCGGCAAATCGGATCGCCAAAGGCAACATGTCCCACAATCCCTTCCCCAAAGAAAGTGGAAATGCGGTTTTTGGTGCGATCGATCAACTGATCCGGTACCACCATATCAAGCGGCTTCACCTCTTCTTTGAGGGAACCGACTGCCGATGCAGAAATCAAGTACTCTACACCTAGACTCTTCATCGCATAGATGTTTGCTCGAAACGGTAACTCTGAGGGCATCAGGGAATGATTCCGTCCATGCCGCGCCAAAAATGCGACTCGTGTGCCTTCGAGTGTCCCCAGGATCAGCGCATCAGAAGGAGAACCAAAGGGCGTATGAATCTGCACTTCCTCAATATCTTTCAGCGCCTCCATTTTGTAGAGTCCGCTACCGCCAATGATGCCAATTTTGACCTGATCCATACTTGTGATGCTCTCCGTTGCAATGCCAAGCTATTCTAGCGGGAAGAGGGGCGATCGAAAAAGGAGTCTGTTATGACTTGCAGTTGGACTACACCCTTGCTCCTTTTCCACCCTTTGCTGAACCTGATGCCGCTTGGCTGGACAAGTGGTTAAAGCAAAAGGGATTGAGGCAGAACAATAATCAACGCTAAACACTCAATCCTAAATCAGACTGCAACAGCCAGAACCCGCTATAGGTCATGCCGGAGTTATCAGGTTGAACTAGCAGAAAATGTAATCCTTTCGCGGTCTGCTGACGTTCTCTAAAGGTTATGGCAGCCGCGATCACGTCTGGATCATCAAATGTGGTCAATACCCAGCGATCGACTAATCCTGCTTCTAAAATCAAGCCGTCGGGATCACCCGGAAAATAGGTGAGAGCGAACGGTTTCACCTGTTGCAACCATCGAGCTAATGGCATCGATCGCCGTCCACCGTCAATCACAATTCCAGGCACAGAAGCCGTTGAGGGAAGCCCAAGCTGGATAGGGTTGAGGAAGTTGGGGATCTCCAGGATGGGGATCGGGCGAGTTTGGAAAGCAGGGACGAGATCAGATGCCGCGATCGCCGCAAACCGCCATTGGTCACCCCACAAGTTTTCTGGTAGGGGGAGTGGAGGTGGCTTCTCCAGTTCTACGGGGTTATAAGGCTGATTGACAGCGTTAGGCAGGGTTGGATAGTGAAGCGATCGGTCTTGTAGCACCTGCTTTAAGGCTGGAGTACGGCGAGTTGCCTCCACTTTGATGCCTAATGGCTGACAAGCGACTTGCAGCAAACTAATGGCTTGGGGGCGGAAGACATAAATTTGTTCAGGTAACCCTTTCGCGTTAGCAAGCCGTTGCAGTTGAGTGGTGATCCAGGCAGAATTTGCCTCTGACTGAGGACAAAAAGCAAAGGTAGTGAATGTTTTACCTGAATCGCAAATAATCAATTCCCATAGAGGATGACCAGACGCATCCTGCAATGGACGACGATAAAAATCAGCTTCCCAGATCGTCATGCTAGCTATACTCATGCCTATCCTTTACGAGTCTTAAGACCTGTTACTAACACCCCCAAAACTAATACACCTCCGTAATAAAATAGATATTTGGCTTTCCAAAATTCTGCTGTCCTTATGTTACAAATGCGTTGCAAACGTGACAAAGGCTACTGAAATTTGCTTTTAAAGCTGTCTTTAATCTCTGTTTTAGTTTCTTAGTTCACGCGATGTGCAACTTTTGTGCAACTTTAAGGCTACAAGTCTTGATCTCTTGTGGGGTAGGCATCTTGGCTGCCCCGATCTGGACAGGCGAGACGCCCATCCTACCAGAGATGTCAACATGTTGCACATGGCGTTAGTTCTCAAAATGTTGCGTTTTAACGCATCTATCCAACTCTAAACATAAGGTTCATGTATGAGCGCTTCTTCCATTCGTTTCTTAATGTGCCCTCCCAAACACTATGATGTGGATTATGTAATTAATCCTTGGATGGAGGGAAATGTTCACAAATCATCACGCGATCGCGCTGTCGAGCAATGGGAAAAGCTCCACCATATTTTGAAAGATCAGGCGATCGTGAATTTAGTGACTCCTCAGATTGGCGTCCCCGACATGGTGTTTACGGCTAATGCTGGGCTGGTATTAGAGAATACGGTTGTTTTGAGCCGTTTTTACCATAAAGAGCGACAGGGTGAAGAACCCTTCTTCCAACACTGGTTTGAAGAGCAAGGCTTCACGGTTTTTACACTGCCCAAAGATTTACCGTTTGAAGGGGCGGGCGATGCGCTATTCGATCGCGAAGGACGTTGGCTGTGGGCAGGCTATGGTTTCCGATCGGAACTCGATTCTCACCCATTTTTGGCGAAATGGTTAGATATCGAAGTCCTCTCTCTGCGCCTGATGGACGAGCGATTTTATCACCTCGATACGTGCTTCTGTCCGTTGGCAAACGGATATCTCATGTATTATCCGCCAGCCTTCGATGCTTACTCTAACCGCCTCGTTGAAATGCGAGTGCCTGACGCTAAGCGAATTGCGGTGAGTGAACCTGATGCAATTAACTTCGCTTGCAATGCGGTCAACATCGATCGCACGATCGTTCTGAATAAAGCCAGTGATGATCTAAGAGCGCGGTTAGAAGAAGTAGGGTTCCGACTGATCGAAACGCCTTTGACTGAGTTCATGAAAGCAGGTGGTGCCGCTAAGTGTTTAACGTTGCGCGTCACAGAACCCCTACAACCGGCTCATCATGCAGTCGTGGCGATCGAAAGTCGCACAATTCAACTAGAAGGACACCTGCTCGATTCTGGGTTGATCAACCGCGCCCTCGACCTGATTGTGGAAGGTGGCGGTACGTTCCAGGTGATGAATTTCCAGTTGGGCGAACAGCGTCAAAGCACCTCTACAGCTGAAGTCCGGGTGACGGCTCCTTCTCATGACGTGATGGAAAAAATCATGTCGCAACTGATTGATTTGGGAGCCGCCCCTCAACCGCAAGAAATTTGCGATAATCCTCTGGAAGTCGTGATGCTCAATGGGGTTGCGCCAGATGATTTCTATGTATCTACGATCTATCCCACAGAAGTTCGGGTGAACTGCGAATGGGTGAGAGTGCATAATCAGCGCATGGATGGGGCGATCGTTGTCTCTCGCACTCCAGAAGGTGTGTTTGCCGAATGTAAACTGCTCCGTGATTTGCAGCAGGGCGATCGAGTTGTCGTGGGTGTTGAAGGGATTCGCACCGTTCGGAAGACTGAATCTCGCGAACAGCGCACTAGCAACGATAAAGAATTCAGCTTTATGGGGGCGGGTGTCTCTAGCGAACGTCGCGTTGAACTCGTGGTCGAACAAATTGCTTGGGATTTGCGTCGCATTCATGATCAGGGCGGCAAGGTTGTCGTGGTGGCGGGTCCCGTTGTCGTTCATACTGGCGGCGTTGAGCATTTGTCTCGTCTGATTCGCGAAGGCTATGTCCAGGCATTGTTAGGTGGAAACGCGATCGCCGTTCACGACATCGAACAAGCCCTGATGGGAACATCGCTTGGGGTAGATATGAAACGTGGCGTTTCCGTCCGAGGTGGACACCGTCACCACCTGAAAGCGATCAACTCGATCCGCCGCTGTGGCAGTATCGCCAATGCTGTTGAGCAAGACGTTCTTACGAGCGGCATCTTCTATGAGTGCGTTAAGAACAATGTGCCGTTCTCTCTAGCAGGCTCCATTCGTGATGATGGACCTCTGCCTGATACCAAGATGGACTTAATCGCGGCTCAGCAAGAATATGCCCAACTCATCCAGGGAGCCGACCTGATTCTGATGCTTTCCTCCATGTTGCATTCGATCGGCGTCGGTAACATGACTCCGGCGGGTGTGAAGATGGTCTGCGTCGATATCAATCCTGCCGTAGTCACGAAGCTGAGCGATCGGGGTTCCATTGAGTCGATCGGGGTGGTGACAGACGTAGGATTATTCCTCAGTCTGTTAGTCCAACAGTTGAGCAAACTCACTAGTCCTTATCAGATCGCTCAGGTTGTCTAGCCGTAAGCGGTATCCACCTGTAAATTTTTCGTTGATTTTGCAATCGGTCGGGGCAGACCCATGGGTCTGCCCTCTAATCTAGGGCAACCACGCTGCCCTCTAAATCTAGGGCAACCACGCCGGGATTGACCTCTAGACCAGGGCAACCACACAGAGATTGACCTCTAAACCAGGGCAACCACACAGGGATTGCCCCAACCCCACGCCATCCATCAACAGAAAATTTACAGGTGGAACAATATGGGAAGCGATCGCGATTACTGGTTGGCAAGCTTAGCCTGTAGGAATCCGAACGTTGTTGAAACGCATAGTTTTTCTCCTTTGCAACAAGTTGTGTGAGTTTCGTCGTTAAAACAGATCATTGAACAGCCATAGTCATATTGGTTAGGACATTTTTGTGGGGCGGCTCCGCCGCCCCACAAAAATGTCCATGTCCTAACCTAACGCTAATGGAGCTTCAGATAGGATGATTAGAAATGCTAAATTTTCCTGTGCTTGTAGCGCGTGAGGAGCATTCGCAGGCATGAACACAAAGACATTAGGCTCTAGAGTAATATCCTGTCCTAATAGCGTTAACACTCCATTCCCGTTGAGAACATGAATTGTGGCGTTGCGAGTGGCAATGTGTTCAGAAAGCTTAGTTCCAGCAGCGAGGCAAAACAGCGTGTATTGGCATACTCGATCTTTGATCAATAGTTTGCTCACGATCCCGGTTTCAGGATATTCAATATGGTCTTGAAGTTGTATCGCAGACGATTGCGATGACAGTAACGTGATAGCCATGACTTCCTCCAGTTAATTATCCGATCGCTGAGCAGCCAAAATGATGCATTGTAGATCAGAATGATACTGCTGAAATACACGGCGCATTGCCAAAACTCGTTCACGGATCTGTGAATTCGTTAGAATATTCCAGACAATCCGAGTGGTGTTTATTACTCCTTCATCTTGAAGCAGTTGCCGCCCATTAAGCAGTCCCATTGCTCTAGTTTGATGCTGCTTAACTGGCAACCTCGCAGCTTCGCAAGCCGCGAGCCAATCTGTTTCAGACAAGGGCGTTGCGTTAACTCGAATGACTTGCGATAAAGCATGATGAATTTCGGTTTCTCGACTCTTGACTGACACTTCATGAGACAAGAATGTGCCGCCAGGTTTGAGACGATCGCGCACTCCTGACAAAATTTCAGCTTTACCAGCCGGAGATTGCATGGTTAAGATTGCCTCAGCCAAAACATAGTCGAATTGTTCAGAAATCTGGTCGAGATGAAAAATATTACCTTGAATAATTTCAACTTGACTCGCTAAACCTGCGGCAGCAATGTTAGCACGGGCACGATCGACGCTTTCTGGATTTTTTTCAACGCCCACCACCCGAACGTTGTAAGCTTTGGCAAGCGCGATCGCACTATATCCAAAGCTAGAAGCGAGTTCTAGAACCGTTTCGCCAGGTTTGAAATCAGCCCACTCAAACAACTGTTTGGTTGCCGATCGCCCACCCGGACGTAGAATTTTTTTCCCGACCGTAGCTAATACCTGATATCCAGGTGCAGTCTCGATGTTAAAGGTGAGATCAGTCATATGATAGTTTGAACTCAGTGCTGTTTCTACTGTGACAAACCCAAATGATTGTCTCTATGAGCTAGCTCATAAAAATTCACAACAGCACTGTTTCTATGGAATAGACTGTTAATCTCATCGAGTCAGTTGTACCCATTCCATAATTTGGTCAAATTGAAAATTTAAGGCGAGATCGGTTAGGGCAGTAGCCAGGATAGCGTTATCTTCAGGAATTTGTTCGAGTAGAGTGAGAATTAGCAAATCGCTCCCTTGAGCCGCTGCATGATGAAGTTGTTCTAACCATTCAAGTGAGATATTTTTTAATTGAGCGAGGATTATTTCTCTTCGATCGGAAGGACTCATTTCTTCCTGTTTAGAAGCCGCTATATCCTGCCACTTCTGCTTCAAACCAATCATTTTATCCGGTTGGGCATAAACATATTTCACTCCCAAATGTTGGCTCATCTTTGCCAAAAGTTCCTCGATCGCGAAAGGTTTACGCACAAAGTCATCACAGCCAGCTTGTAAAACAGTTTGTTTTTGTTCCTCAAAAGCACTTGCTGTCAGAGCAATAATCACGGTTGCCTGCCCTTTCAAAGATGCTCTGATCCATTGGGTTGCTTCATAACCATTCATCACAGGCATTCGCATATCCATCCAGATGAGGTGAGGTTCCCAGGTTTCCCAAATCGCTAAGGCTTCCTGCCCATTTTCAGCTTCTCGAACATCAAATCCCAATGCAGTGAGAAATTGAACCATTAGAAGACGATTGGCTAATTGATCTTCAACCACTAGAATGCGATAAATTGGCTGGTTGGGAGCCAAGCCGATGACTTTCTGGTGAGTGGAATCAGTAGGTGGAATTGGAGTGTCATCCGCCAAATGCATCGGTATATTGAAAGCGAATAGGGAGCCTCGCTCGATCGCACTCCTAACCGTGATTTCTCCCCCCATCAACTGCACAAACTTTTGGCTGATGGCTAACCCAAGCCCTGTCCCTTGCCCGGTTTTCAAACCTGTTTGAGTTTGTCCAAACGCTTTGAACAAGTTATCTACTTCATCGGGTGCAATTCCTAGTCCTGTATCTTCTACTTCAAAATGAAGTGTGATTGATTCTAAATCATTTGTCGCCTGTCGATTGTTTTCTGGATGTGACGATCGATCAGTGACCAACGACACACGCAGCGTTACACTGCCATCCTCAGTAAATTTGACGGCATTACTGAGCAAATTAATCAACACCTGGCGCAATTTACTTTCATCTGTTTTCACGCATTGAGGAACAGTTGAAGACCGCTCAAAGGAAAGATTAATCGCTTTTGAATTGGCTTTAAGCTTGAACAATTCTTCGAGATTATTAAGTAAGTGATACAGATCAAAGTTGTTTTCATTTAAAGTAGTTCGTCCAGTTTCAATCTTGGACATTTCCAAAATATCATTAATCAATTTCAGAAGATGCTCACCACTTCGATTAATGATATCGATGTTTTGTCGATGACTCAGCGAAAGAGAATCATCATAGTTCATTAACTGAGTAAAGCCCAAAATAGCATTGAGAGGAGTCCGAAGCTCGTGGCTCATATTTGCTAAAAACTCGCTCTTAGCCCGATTTGCTGCATCTGCTGCTTCTTTAGCAACTCTCAGTGCTTTAGCTTGTTGCTGAGTCTGGGCAAAGAGTTCTGCCTGTTGCACCGCTACGCCCAACTGAGTTCCACTTTGAGTCACAATCCGAATTTCGGCATCTTGCCATTGGCGAGGATTGGAATTTTGATAAGCTGCTAAAAGCCCCCAGAGTTGACTGCCACAAAAGATTGGAACTGCAACGTAAGCTCGAACTTGAAACTGCTCTAAGAATTCAAGATAGCAGGTACTAAAACCAGCTTGATAAATATCAGTGACGCAACGGTAATCGCCGGGTTGTCGATAAATGCCGCATTGAGTTTCTTGAAGATACGTATCCTCAATCAGCATTTCTGTGCTATCCAAGGCTTGGATTGTGCAATCTGCCCCAGAAACTAAAGTTTTAGAGAGTTCAGGTTGGTTGGCGACTTCTTGAATTAATTCTTTCCAACCTTCGGCAACTGACTCGGATACAAACTTTCCACTCCAATCCGGATTAAACCGATAAACGACTACCCGATCGCAGTTCAAAATCTGTCGCAATTCTTCGGTTGTGGCGCTAAAGATAGTGTCGATATCGAGAGTTTGGCGCATTCGCTGGATGATCTTAGCGATCGCCTGCTCTCGTTCTGCCATCTGTCGCAATGCCCGTTCAGTTTGCTTGCGCTGGGTGATATCGCGAATAATCGCTAAGACTTCATCTTCTCCCGTTACAACGATTCGCACCTCTTCGTCTTGAAATTGACCATTGACGATAAGCCGTTGTTCATAAACCTGCATCTCACCCGTTTGCAATGCGTGTTGAATCGCATTCATTCGCTGTTGTGCCTGTTCGGGAGGTAAGGCATTATGTACATTGCTGCCTAGTGTCAGGTTATTTGGATCATGAACCGCAAGGCGATCGCTCCTGATAATTCCTAAATAGGTTCCATCTCTACGAATTCGCAGTAGTAAATCAGGAATTGCCGTGATCAAAGCACGATTGGTTGCCTCACTTTGGCGCAAAGCGATTTCGGCTTGCTTTCGATCAATGCCGACTGCAATCATACTCGCCACAGCCGCCATCTCACTTAACGTTACCTGGGGTAGAGTCTGACGAGCAAAGATTGCCATCACCCCTAAAAGACGATCTCTGATTGTCAATGGATACCCTGCAAACGCCACCATGCATTCTCGTTTTGCCCATTCTTGATCATTCACACGAGAATCACCAACAACTTGATTCGTGATATGAGGCTGGCGGGTTTGAGCAATCCAACCAATTTTTAGTTGACCGATCGCCACCCGACTATGGGCACCATCAAGGTGAGTGTACATTCCCGCACTAGCTTGCAGTTCCAGACATTGTGTAGCTTCATCGAATGTCCAGATCCGAGCAAATGCGGCATCAAGATGCTGATGGAGGGCGATCGCACATTGTTTCAGCATATCTTGCAAAGAATCGCCTTCTGTCAGGGCTGTACCCACATCGGCTCTGAGCGCCGCTAGTTTCATTTGGTGCAATTTGGCAACCTCTGCTTGTTTTTGCTCTGTAATATTGCTAAACGTACAGATAACTTGTTCTACCGTATCATCTTCAGCGAATTGAGGATCTGCATTCGCTAATAACCACTGCCCCTGTTGATGTTCAGGATATTCAATGCCAACGGCTACACTCCGAATCGGTTGACACTGAACGATCGCCTGCTGCACAGATCGCTCCGATGTTGGAAATGGGGTTCCGTCCTCCCGCCAAAACTGCCATCGTATCCCAGGTACTAGGACGTGCTTTAAAACTGGTTGAAAGGGTTGATTTTTCGTGCGCTTCGCGCACGAAAAATCAACTTTTAAAACAGACCCTAGATATATTTCAGCTTCTTCTTTCAGCCTAAGTAACCCAATAGCCGTTGGGTTGCTGATGATGATTTCGGCGGTGATCTTCAAGGAGAATACACCGATCGATCGATCTCGAATCCATGTCTGGAACCATTGCTCACTAGCTTGTAATGCCTTGAGGAAGCGGAATGCTAGTATGGCAACAAAATGTATCAACCAGTTGCCCACTCCCATTACCACGGCTCCCTCTAACAGCCAAAGCCATCGTTGATCTAATGTCGCCCCTGACCCTGCTATGCTGAGGGCAATGTAGAAAGTGAATATAGTGATTGCAAAAGACAATACGATGAGACTGGGGTTGTAAGTGCCATCCATAAATACGGGCGTGATCTTAGCAGGATAGAGGAAGGAGCTATCTAAATCACTACTACCTCGCTCATGTCGTTTCTCCGGTCGCTGCTATAGAAAGCTCAATGGTTTAGCCCTATCAGCAAAGCTTCAGTAAAGAAACTATAGTGATTCTTAACTCTGCATTGATCCTCCCTAGCCTTCCTTAACAAGGGGGAAGCGTAGCCAAATCTTGAAGTCCTCCTTATATGGAGTTTAAGAAAATCATCAGGTAATGCTCTTGTGGGATGGGCGTTTCGCCCATTCTCGACACTGGGCGGGCAAGATGACCACCTCACAATGACTGGATTTAGAGGCTATCCGAAAATCCATTTTGTAGTGTGAGCAATGCCCACATTACTATCTGTGATATATCTAGCTTCTCGAAGCTAACTTTTCTCACCTTTGAGAAACTCATGGCTTGAAAATTTGCCTACTTTTCCCTCTCTTTTTATAGATTAAGAAATGCTTGAATAGTGCAAAAGTTTGCACTTTTTTTCTGCCAAGTAGGAAGCAAAGAAGGATACATAGAGAGTAGAAACACCGATCGCCAGAAAAACCGCACTGGATTAGCAGTATGGATAGCTACCAACGTAAAATCTACCAGGGCAGTGTTCTCGTTGTAGACGATACGCCAAACAACCTCCGCCTTCTGACAACGCTACTGAGAGACGAGGGGTATGAAGTGAGGGCGGCAACCAACGGACAGATGGCACTAACGATCGCCAGGACAGTGCCACTTGACTTAATCCTGCTTGACATCAGTATGCCAGACGTGGATGGCTATGAGGTCTGCCGACAGCTAAAAGCCAACGAGAATACTCAGTCTATTCCAGTCATTTTCATCAGTGTCTTTGATGAGGTTTTTGACAAGGTACAGGCGTTTGCCGTGGGAGGCATTGATTATGTAACTAAGCCATTCCATTTGAGAGAGGTTGTGGTTCGAGTTAAAACTCATCTGAACTTAGGGCGCTTGCAGCAGCAGATCCAAGAACAGAATACTCAGTTGAGGCAAGCGGAGGCAAAATATCGCAGTATTTTTGAACATGCGATCGAAGGAATTTTCCAGATGTCACCCGATGGACGTTACCTCGACGCAAATCCTGCCTTAGCTCGTCTTTACGGCTATTCATCTCCACAGGATTTAATGAACAGTGTAACGAACCCTCAACAGCAGTTATATCTTCAACCAGAACGATGGGACATCCTGACCGCTCATCTACAGCTTCACGATGAAGTCTTGGGTTTTGAATCCCAAATTCGCCGCAGAGACGGCAGCATGATTTGGATTACTGAAAATATCCGAGCCATTCGAGATGCTAACAGACTGCTTCTCTACTATGAGGGCATGGTTCAAGACATTACAGTATGTCGTTCGCAGTGAAAGCGGATTGAAGCAGTAGGATGCGTTAGATGCGCGGTTGCGGTATTGTAAGCAGTTAGGAACTCGTGCAACCGTTTTTGCATATGTCTCATCCCCATGTTCTATGTATCGGTGAAATTTTGTGGGATTGCTTAGCCGATCAGTCCACTTCGTCCGTTGAACAGGTACAATCCTGGACTCAATATCCAGGGGGCGCGCCTGCCAATGTTGCTTGTGCGCTAGTGAAGCTAGGGACATCGGCTGGATTCATTGGTTGTGTAGGTGAGGATGAGGCGGGAGAAGCCTTAGTTAGATTGCTAGAAACCATTGGTGTGAATAGAGTTGGAATTCAGCGCCATCCAACTGCCCCCACGCGAATGATCGAAGTGCTGCGATCGCCCTCCGGAGATCGTTCTTTTGCTGGATTCATTGGACGAGATACTACTGAATTTGCAGATACATATTTACAAGCAACCTTGATCCCCGTAGAACTCTTTAAGACGGCTGAATTTCTGGTGATGGGAACGTTGGAATTTGCGTATCCAGACACTCGACAGGCGATCGAACGGGCACTGGAATTTGCCAATCAGCATTACCTGAAAATTTTGCTGGATGTGAACTGGCGACCGATGTTTTGGACAAAACCAGAGACCGCCAAACCCATGATTCACCAAATCATTCGACAGGTCGATTTCCTCAAGCTATCCCATGAAGAAGCGGAGTGGCTGTTCGATACGGCTGATCCAGGCGCGATCGCCTACCGTCTCGGTGATGTAGAAGGAGTACTCGTCACCAACGGAAACCAGGGTTGTGCTTATTGTCTGAACGAGAGTGAGGGCAAAGTTCCTGCTTTCAGGGTCAATGTAAAAGAAACGACTGGGGCAGGCGATAGCTTTGTTGCGGGTTTTTTGCATCAACTGTGCCGCTATGGAATTCAGGCGCTCAGCGATCCAGACATTGCTCGAACTATGATGACTTACGCAAATGCGGTTGGAGCATTGACAACAACGAGGGCAGGGGCGATCGCGGCTCAACCCACGGCAGCTGAAGTAGAGGCATTTCTGGCACTCAATCGACCGCCGCTTTTACACTAGAATGCGGCTTACTCCAAGACCTATTTTCTGACCTCTAACGGAATCCGAATTCAAGGAGTTTTGCTCATACTCTATATAAATCTTCAATTTCTATAGCTGTAGTTAGTTTGACTAGAGTAGTTGGAATAAAAGCGATACGTCGGTGAGTGCGAGTCACGATCGGTTGTGGCAACTCTTCTAAAGGGGATAACTCTAATTTATAATATCGTTTCTGACTCTTCTCATTCTGACATTCATCCGGAAAAAGTTGAGCGCGATCGACTATTTGAATCTTCAAAACGCGGGCATAGTAATTGATTGAATAGGCTTCACAACCAAACACTTTAGTTTGATAAAACGCCACCCATTCTGGTAAACAACACCTTTTGAGATATTTTTCTCCACTGTCGATCGGAATTCGATACCAATGCTGCTCACGGGCAATCTCCATATCCCGTTTATTATTCATGATGGCAATTAGCACTTCACCTGGTTGTGGCATGAATTAAACAACTCTTAGGTCATCTCTCTGTAGAATTCCCTGAACTTTGTCTTGAAGCGACAGCTATAGCTGTCGCCATAAAGGTTAGGACATCGGGATTAAAGGGGGGGTGGGATCGAAGCCCCCAGCCAGGAGTTCCACCCCTGCACTCCGTCCTCACCCAAGTGGCTGTCGCTATATCTTCTTCAAGGATCATCACCAGGGTAGACATTGAAATGCCGCATACAAAGTCTACCTGTAAACTTTTTGCGCTTAGCAGCCATGCAAAATACAAGAACTTAGTTGATGAAGTTGAAATTAGAGAAAGAAGTCAATGTATTGTCTCGAATAATGGCGATGCGATCGAATATGTTGCCATTAGAATAGTAAATTTCAGTGTCAGAGGCAGCACCGCCAATCACATTTTTAACCTCCAACCTGTAGAAACGTTCCTCTCCCGAAACGGTAATAGTATCCGTACTTTGCCAGTCTTCAATGACGGCATATCCATCTCCAGCTTCGACATAGGAAACGCCCCACGAGCCACCCAAAACGAATTCGTCTCCGTCTTCCCCTCCAGTGAGAGTGTCGAATCGGGAATGGTCTGTGATTGTGGTGCCGTAACCGTTGAGGCGATCGCTTCCTTTGCCGCCAGTCAGCGTGTCATTACCATTGCCACCTTCTAGCGTATCGCTGCCATCTTTGCCGTCTAAAAAATCATTGCCGTCTTGTCCAACTAGCTCGTTATCTTGACTATTGCCAATCAGATTATTGTTCAGATTATTTCCTATTACTCCAGAATTTGCGGATTCTCCTAGTCCAATTCCTGTCCCTTCTTGAATCGTGTAATTGACTTCACTAGGAGTCAAAACATAGCTAGATGTTTCATTGTTTAAAGAGCTTAAATCAATGGTTCTTAGATCTAACCCATCGGTCGATCGACGACCAAATAACTCAACGGCTCCCTGAATTTTCATAGCATTTTCCAGCGATGATAAGGAATCCGGATCAGCCACATCAGCCCGAACTCTAATTCCAATGTATAACGCTTGCGATCGATCTTGAGTTAACAGCTTTGCCCGATATTCTGTATAGTCTTTGTTGTCATCTTGATCGATAAATTTGAACGAGATGAGATCGCCCGATTGAAAGATAATTGGTATTCCATTATTCCCATCTCGACCATCATCATAGCCAGACAGAACGGCTCCCCGAAACAACCCAAAATTTTCTCTAGAATCACTATCTTGATTTTTGAGAAAATCGATTTCAAACTTAATAGTACTGCCATTTGGTTGCCCGCTATATTGGAACTTATTGGTGAGTACTGGAGGTGGATTGGGAGTTGGTAAAGGAGCGGGGGCGGGGCGTGAAGGAGTTGGTAAAGGAGAGGGATTAGGGTTAGGGGAAGGATTGGGATCGGGGCTAGGTGTAGAAATCGAATTGGCGGTTAGACTCAAGCTATACCGACTGCCCTTTTTGCGATGAAAGACGCGAACGATATATTCGCCGGCATTCAATTCTTGCGACCAGGGTTGACTCGTTCTGCCAGTCGTAATTGAGGCTACTTGAGTTAAATATCTGCGAGTATCTTTGGGTTTCAGTTCTCTGAATGATTTATGACTAATTGCCTTCGGAACTCCTTTATCAAGTCGAAATAATTGCAGTCCGACAGAGGCATTTTTGGCGACTCCAGACAGCAGCATCGTCATACCATACCGATCGCGCATAGTGAAGCGATAGACATCATCCCAATCAGAGGCGTTCACAGAATCTCGACGATTTGCTTGAGGCAAATTCAGATTGAGTGCTTTCTGGATGGAATTTCCAATCCGATCGCGCATAATCGTGACCTCCTTGGAATACTTAAGTTGAGGGATTTAAAAAAGCTGAAAATCGCGAGGAATGTTTACGTTTGTAGAGTCTTGAATAATGGCAATTCGATCGCCCAAAGAAGTACCTGTTGCAGAGTAATAAATTTCAGTATCCGGGGCAGAACTACCAATCACATTCTTAACTTGCAGCGTATATTGACCAGAATTATTTGATTGTATAATCACATCTTGTCCGGGTTGCCAATCTTGAATAATGGCATACCCATCTCCGGATTCAACATAGGAAACACCCCAATCACCACCTAAGACAAAACGATCTACTCCTGCACCACCAATAAGGGTATCAATCTGAGAGATGTCATTCACGATGGTTCCATACCCATTGAGGCGATCGTCCCCACTGCCGCCCAAGAGCGTGTCATTGCCTGCACCACCGTCTAATTCGTCAAAACCATTTCTGCCTTGCAAGTTATCATTTCCACCCAAGCCTTCTAAATTGTTCCTAATAGTGTTGCCAGAACTGGTAGTAACATTACTACCAATGATTGTATTATTTAGTGCATTTCCTATTACGTAAATCTGGGAAACATTAGTTGTTCCTGTCCCACCAGAAGCATTTCCTTCCACTGTGAAATTTTGTTGACCTGCTGGTAAAGTGTAAGTCAAATCTACTGAGTGAACAGCATTAGGATTGTGGGCTGGAGAGCCAAAGAATTCATTGTCTGCTAAGTTTAAGCCAGCTTCTTCGCGGGCTTGATAAAGAACTTTGACAGCCCCATTGACCATTGCCGATTCAAGATTAGCTAAAGAATCAGGATCAGCATTAGAGCTAGCAGGAACAACAAATCTTAGATAAAATACCTCATCGGAAACAGTTCCGGTTGAGAGTTCTGCTTCATAAACCGTTTCACCTGTGTTTCTTTTAAACGAAACGAGATTGCCAGGTTGGTAAATCAGATCTTCAGATCCAGATCCATTAAAATTGGATATGCTCCCTGAAGACACAGCCCCGACAAAACGCCCTCTGTTTTCAGTCGGATCGCTATCCTGAAACTTAGAAAAATCAATTTCAAAGCGATACGTAGGACCGTTAGGATTTCCACTGAAGCCAAATTTGTTAGGCTCGATCGGCTCCGTATCATCATCCTCAATTCGCAGGGTGGTGGCGTTGGTTGCGCCGATCGTGGCATTGGCCGAATTGGAGAGAGAAAAGCCGATCGTTTCTGCACCTTCGACTGTCGAATCCTGGTTGATCGGAATTGAGACAATTTTGCTGGTTTCGCCAGCGGCAAAGTTCACCGTCACCGGAAAATTGTTGCCGTTATAGTCCGTGCCTGCTTGCGCCGTGCCGCCAGCCAGACTCACTTGCACCGAAGAAGCCAGGGTGCTAGCCGTCCGAGTCAGGGTGATATTCACCGTGCCCGATCCTTCGTTCGCCTGATAGGTGGCTTGCGAGAACTGAATGCTGGGCAGCGGCACTGGGTTAGTATCATCATCTGCAATTTGCAGCGTTGTCGTTCTGGTGGTGCCGATCGTGGCATTGACCGAATTGGAGAGAGAGAAGCCGATCGTTTCTGTCCCTTCCACAGCCGTATCTTGGTTGATCGGAATCGAGACGGTTTTGCTCACCTCGCCAGCCGCAAAGTTCACTGTCACCGGGAAGCTGCTATTGGTATAGTCACTGCCCGCTTGCGCCGTCCCGCCCGTAATGCTCACCTGCGCCGAAGAAGCCAAGGGGCTAGCCGTCCGAGTCAGGGTAATATTCACCGTGCCCGCGCCTTCATTCGTCTGGTAAGTGGCTTGCGAGAACTGGATGCTGGGCAATGGCACTGGGTTGGCATCGTCATCGATGATTTCCAGGGTCGTGGTGTTGGTGGCACCGGCCGTCGCATTCAAGAGATTGACCAGCGAGAAGGCGATCGTTTCCCCACTTTCCACGGCCGTATCTTGGTTGATCGGAATCGAGATGGTTTTGCTCACCTCGCCTGCCGCAAAGTTCACCGTGAAGGGAAAATTGGTGGGGTTGTAATCGGCTCCGGCTTGCGCCGTCCCGCCCGTAATGCTCACCTGCACGGAAGAGGCGAGTGGGCTGGCGGTGCGAGTCAGGGTAATTGAGGCGGAACCAGTGCCTTCATTCGCCTGATAATTGGCTTGCAAGAACTGAATGCTGGGCAGCGGCACCGGATTGGAGTCGTCATCCTCAAGTCGCAGCGTCGTGGTGTTGGTCGTCCCAATCCGGGCATTAGAGAGATTGGAAAGGGAAAAGGCGATCGATTCTGTCCCTTCGGCGATCGTATCCTGGACGATCGGAATCGAGAGGGTTTTGCTGGTCTCGCCTGCGGTAAAGTTCACCGTCACCGGAAAGGCGCTGCCAGTGTAATCGGCTCCGGCTTGCGCCGTCCCACTCTCCGTAATGTTGACCTGCACCGAAGAGGCGAGGGTGCTGGCAGTCCGGGTCAGGGTGATAGTTGCCGTTCCCGCGCCTTCATTGCTCTGGTAAGTGGCTTGCGAGAACTGGATGCTGGGCAGCGGCACTGGGTTTGAATCATCATCCCGGATTTCCAGGGTGGTCGCGTTGATGGAGCCGATCGTGGCATTGGTGGAGTCGGTCAGCGAGAAGGCGATCGATTCTGTACTTTCGACTGACGTATCCTGGCTGATGGGAATGGAGACGGTTTTGCGGAGTTCGCCAGCCGCGAACTCAACCGTGAACGGGAAATTGGTGGTGTTATAATCGGCTCCCGCTTGCGCCGTCCCACCCGTAATGTTGACCTGCACGGAAGAGGCAAGGTCGGTGGCAGTCCGGGTCAGGGTGACGGTGGCGGTGCCGGTGCCTTCATCCGCTCGATAGATGGCTTGGGAGAACTGAATGATCGGAATGGCGGGTGGTGGTTCAGG
The DNA here is from genome assembly GCA_012033255.1 of Cyanobacteria bacterium RU_5_0. Lineage (GTDB taxonomy): Bacteria > Cyanobacteriota > Cyanobacteriia > Elainellales > Elainellaceae > JAAUSF01. The sequence continues at coordinate 23,616 of JAAUSF010000029.1, read as the reverse complement.
GGTTCCTGGCGACGGCGGATCGAATTGGCGTTGCGATCGCAAGCTCAGGGAATAGCGGCTGCCTTTCTTACGGTTAAAGACTTGAACAATATACTCACCCGCATTCAATTCTTGTGACCAGGGTTTGCTGGTTCGACCAGCATTAATAGACGCGATCGGGGTTAAATATTTGCGGATCTCGTTTGGTTTCAGTTGACTGAATGCTTTGCGACGAAGGGCATTGGGAATATTTTTGTCCATGCGAAATAATCGCAAGCCAACATTGGCATTTTTCGCCACACCAGACAGCAACATCGTCATGCCATAGCGATCGTTCATGCTGAAACGATAGACATCCTCGCGATCGGATTGACCGACATACTCTTTGCGCGTGGTGTACTCTGGAATGGGTTTACCGAGATTAAACGCTCGCTGAATGGAGTTACCAACGCGATCGCGCATAATCGTGACCTCCTGGGAACGGTTGAGTGGGGGCTGAGTTAAACAAACCGGAAATTGTGGGAGATGCTGACGTTGGTAGTGTCCTGAATAATGGCGATGCGATCGAACGTGCTGCCGTTGGAGTAATAGATTTCGGTATCCAATGCAGAACTACCAATCACATTCTTAAATTCCAGACTGTACTGACTCGAATTTCCTGAAGTTTCAATGAAGTCCCGCGTGTAATCCCAGTCCTGAATAATTGCGTACCCATCCCCCGACTCGACATAAGAAACACCCCAAGCACCACCCACAACGAAGTAATCGGTTCCGCCTCCACCCGTCAGTGTATCAATCTGACTGCCATCATTAACGGAAACCCCATAGCCATTCAGAGAATTGCTGCCACTGTTGCCAATAATGACATCGTTCCCTCGGCTGCCAATCACATTCTCCATGCCAATCAAGGTATCTGTTTCGGGAAAGATTTCCGAGATAGTGGTAATTCCTGTACTGAGATTAATAGCCAGGCTGCCATAGGAATTGTAGTAAGCATAGGATACAGTGTCAGTGCCAGCACCCCCATTAAGCGTGTCCTCACCCTCTCCGCCACTGAGGACATTATTTGCACTGTTGCCAACAATGACATCATCTCCATTGCCGCCAATGACATTTTCAATGCTAATCAGCGTGTCAGTTCGAGTTGAATCATTTGGAAAACTGACAATTCCTGTACTGAGATTGGCAAAAATCTTAGTGTAAGTATCGGAATAATCTGCGGTATCAATTCCAGCACCACCGTCGATCGTATTCAATCCATACCCATCTTCTAGCGTGTCATTACCCTCTCCGCCATAGAGTTGATCATTGCCTGCATTGCCCTCTAGAAAATCATTTCCGGCTTGACCCTCCAGGACATTATTAAGAGCATTACCAGAAATGCGATTATTCAGTTCGTTGCCAACCCCAAATAGTGCCGTAGAGTTGGCATTAAATTGACCGAGATCAAGATTTTCTAGGCCTGCTCCTAAGCTCCAGGAAATAATAGTATTAACAGAATCAATGCCCGGATCAGATGCCGATTCAATGATGACATCACCAGGACGATCGACATAGTAAGAATCGTCGCCTGCTCCACCAATTAAAGTATCATTACCCGCACCACCATCTAAGGTGTCATTGCCTGCATTTCCTTGCAAGTTGTCATTTCCACCGAAGCCTTCCAACCAATCTCGAATAGTGCTGCCAACGATCGTATTATCTAGATCATTGCCAATCACTCGAATCGAGGAAATATTAGTTAGTTCAGTTCCACCAATACTTGTATTTCCTCCGACTGTGAAGTTTTGCTCACCTGCGGATAAGGGATACGTCACCTCAACCGATCGAACCGCACCAGAATCATCCTCTGGAGAGCCATAAAACTCGCTGTCTGCCGGATTCAGCCCATCTACGTCTGTTTTGTACAGGACTCTAACCGCTCCGCTCACCATTGCGGCATTCAGAGCATCTAAAGAATCCGGATCAGCATTGAAATCTGCCCGAACGATGAGTCTGAGATAAAAAGCAGAGTCACCAGTGGCGGTTAAAAGTTTGGCTTCATAGACCGTCTCGCCAGTATTTCTCTTAAATGAAACGAGATCACCAGACTGAAACGGGGTGACATCTAGCCCACTCCCACCGCTATTGTCAATGCTAGCAGAGACGATCGCCCCCACAAAACGCCCTTTATCTTCAACCGAATCGCTATCTTGATATTTAGAAAAATCAATTTCAAACTTGTGGATGGGACCGTTAGGATTGCCGCTAAATTGAAACTTGCTACGAATGACGATCGGGTTATTTGGGTTTTGGGTCGGATTATTTGGGTTGTTTCCAGCAGGTTGATTCGGGTTGTTTCCAGCAGGTTGATTCGGGTTGTTTCCAACAGGCGGAGTCAGGTTATCTCCTCCCGGTGGAATGGTTCTATTAATCACCTTGGATTGCAAGCTCAGCTTATAGCGGCTATTCTGCTTGCGACGAAAAACACGAACGATGTAATCTCCCACACCTAATTCTTGCGACCAGAATTGGCTCGTTCTACCCGCATTGATAGAAGCGATCGGGGTTAAATACTTGCGAATGTCTTTCGGTTTTAGGTCTCTGAAGGCTTTATGACCGATCGCCTTGGGAATGCCCTTATCGAGGCGAAAGATCTGCAACCCGACGGAGGCATTTTTGGCTACGCCAGACAACAGCATCGTCATGCCATAGCGATCGTTCATGCTGAAGCGATAGACATCATCCCAATCGGATGAGCCAACAGATTCTTTCCGCGTTACAGATTCTGGGATGGGTTTACCGAGATTAAACGCTCGTCGGATGGAATTTCCAATACGATCGCGCATCATAACAAAAACACCTATCAGTAAATATAGTGACGAACTGGGTAAATACTATTATCAGTGCTGAGGATTGTATCGATCGTGTCTCAGTCCTGTTTGAATAGAAACTTCATTAATGGAGTGCCTAGAGTGCATGGGGTGATGAAAGAAATTATGTCTACCCATCCACTCATCCACTCATCCACTCATCCACTCATCCACTCATCCACTGTAGACGAGGCATATCCGGTGAATCATTTAATGCACATTTAGGAATTAATTTTTGCCCTCCAAAGTCTTGAGGAAGCTCAGCCTCAAAGTTCCCCAGAATTGGGGGATTTAGGGGGCGTTTTAGCATTCATGCGATTTATTAATTTCCTTAACTCACAACCTGCCGCACCTGTAAAAATGACTTCACAATTTGCAAATAAGTGTCTGCATCTTCCAGCATTGGAAAGTGCCCTGTATCAGACATAATCACATGTTCAATTCGATCGTTTAATGCGGCTGCCTTGCGTCCCAATTCGACCGGAATAATCTGGTCATACTCTCCAGAAATCAGCAGCGTCGGCACAGTCAGGTGGGCAAACTCGATCGGCATCTCTTCGGCGGCTCGTTGGCTGACGGCCGCATAGGCAGTCCCTAATGCTGCCTCATAATCTGCTATCAGAAAATCTTCTAAAAATGCCTGTCTAGCCGTCTTAGGAATCGGGCGACGCAGAAATCGCGCCATAAACATCCGATCGACTCCTGGAATTCGGGATAACCATGCCGGACGGAACCCAACCACATAGCCACTAAACTGATGAAAGGCTTTAAAGGCTTTTTCATCGTAATCAAATACACCGCCGCACGTCAGGACGGCTCGATCCACACGATCGGCATAGCGATTGAGGAATAGAACCGCGATCGAGGTTCCGGTGGAATGAGCATTGAGACAGACTCGCTGAATTCCCAATTGGTCTAACAAGATGGCTAGATCATCGGCGTAGCTGTCTAACTCGTAGCCCAGATCCATCACTTCCGGAACCAGAGGACGAGGAAGGCACGATCGTCCAAAGCCACGCAAATCATACAGCAAACAGTCAAATTGGTCAGCAAGTGCCTGAGCCGTATTCGCCCAATAGCGAGTTGAACCTGCCCAACCATGCAGAAAGATCAGAACTGGCTTGCCAGACGGAACCTGTGGCGACGTGCCAATCCAATCATAATAGTGATCAACACCACGAATCTGAATATATGGCATTGTTAATCAGCTTTGAGTTTTAAGGCTTAGAGTGATAAATGAAAATGAACACGACTATTCATCACTCATACCTCAAAACGCAGGATTGATTTGTTATGGTTTATAACAGTTTTTTGTGCAACAGCTAAGCGGACTCAGGTTTGGGAAGCGAAGATGGATGCACCAACAATTCAGCCGTCGATCGTTTCTCAACCATTTCACGAGTGATCGCACAACGGGTGACATCCTTGCGAGACGGCAACTCATACATGACATCCAACATCAATTCCTCTACGATGCTGCGAAGCGCCCTCGCGCCAGTCTTACGACGGTAGGCTTCTTTAGCGATCGCCCGGACTGCATCCGACTTAAACTCTAGATTCACATTGTCCATCCGCATGAGCTTTTGATATTGTTTCACCAAAGCATTACGCGGCTCTGTCAGAATGGCTGCCAATGCATCTTCATCTAGCGGATCGACGACTGCCATCACCGGAACCCGACCAATAAACTCAGGAATCATGCCAAACTTGACCAGATCATCTGGCTCCAGATGCCGCAGCACATCAGCAGCGCGTTTCTCCTTGGGCTGGCTCTCTCCAGGCTGGATAAACCCCATCGTTTTCTTGCCAATTCGCTGCTCAACCGCTTTATCCAAGCCAACGAAGGCTCCACCGCAGATAAACAGAATATTGCTGGTGTCAATCTGAATGCAGTCTTGGTAAGGATGCTTGCGTCCACCCTGCGGCGGCACATTGGCGATCGTCCCTTCCAGCATCTTCAGCAATGCTTGCTGCACCCCTTCACCAGAGACATCACGAGTGATCGAAGGATTTTCGCTCTTACGGGCAATTTTATCAATTTCATCAATGTAGATGATGCCTCGCTGGGCTGCTTCCACATCCAGATCCGCCACTTGCAGCAATCGCAAGAGAATATTCTCTACATCCTCACCGACATATCCCGCTTCTGTGAGAGTAGTAGCATCAGCGACCGCAAACGGCACATCCAGCATATCTGCCAGGGTTTGCGCCAGCAGCGTCTTACCGCAGCCCGTTGGACCCACTAGCAGAATATTGGATTTTTGCAGTTCGATCGAGTCCTCACCTTTGCTTACCCCTTTCGATTGAACATAGGCGAGCCGTTTATAGTGATTATAAACAGCAACCGAGAGAATTTTCTTTGCCTCATCCTGCCCAATCACATGTTCATCCAGATGCTTCTTAATTTCCCGTGGCTTAGGGATTTGGTTCATTGAGAACCCAGGAGTACGAACCTGACGTTTTTCGGGTTGGTGGTCGCGCCGAGCGGAAGGTTGAGGCACTGATGAGCTAGAGTCAAACAACTCTTCATCTAAGATTTCATTGCAGAGGTCAACACATTCATCACAGATGTAAACGCCAGGTCCAGCAATGAGTTTGCGAACTTGCTCCTGCGACTTACCACAGAATGAACACTTGAGATGGGAGTCATATTTAGACATAGTTGTCCTTCACTTGACTGCGGTAATGGACTCTCCCGGCATGGGCAGATCGTGCCGGGAAATCACTTGATCAATCAAACCGTAATGCTTAGCTTCCTCTGCGGACATATAAAAGTCGCGCTCGGTGTCTGCCGCAATTTTTTCAAATGGCTGTTCTGTATGATAAGCCAACAATTCATTCAAAGTGCGTTTCAAATGCAGAATTTCTCTAGCCTGAATCTCGATATCCACCGCTTGCCCTTGGGCACCGCCGATCGGCTGCTCAACCATGATACGAGAACTGGGCAGCGACATCCGCTTACCAGATGCGCCACCTGCTAGCAACAGTGCCGAGATACCAGCCGCCGTGCCATAGCAAATCGTAACAATATCTGGACGAACCTGCTGCATCGTGTCATAGATTGCTAGACCTGCGTAAGTTGCCAACAATCCTGCTTTATAAGAACCACCAAAGGAACTGATGTAGAGTTGGATATCTTTTTCGGGATCTTCAGCATCCAAAAAGAGAAGCTGAGCCACGATCGAATCGGCAATGAGATCATCAATTTCAGTGCCAAGGAAAATAATGCGTTCGCGTAGCAGCCGAGAGTAAATGTCAAAGGCTCGTTCGCCCCGACCCGACTGCTCCACAACCATCGGAACCATATTAGCGGTTTCATCGACAGAGGGAGCCAAATTGAAACCAAGCGAATAAAGGTCAGAGGGTCGAACACTGGAGATTGATGATTGGGGCGATCGAGGATTTAACATAACGTCTGCATACTTCAAACACACAAGGGGTGGCAGATGGACAAGTCTCAGATTAGCAATTGCTCTCTACAAGCGTTTGCAGCCATCTGCGATCATTATGCCTTATCTACCTTGGGACTGGTGGGAATATTAGGAAATACCAACAGTGAGAAAAGGTTATAGAAACTAGGTCACTCGATAAGGGCATTCTGGTTCCTCACGCTGAGCCTCAACTGTTTCGTCCCTACTTCCTTCTTCTCCTTCTGGTTCTCCTATTTCTCCACTGAGTAACGCATCGTGGGCTTTGGGTCACTCCGCTTCATCCACTTCATTCACCTCACCCACTTCATCAACAGGTTCAGCGATCACTTCAACGGTAGTTTCGACTGTTTCAAAAGCTGCATCAACCGATTCGCCAACAAAAATGTCTTCTATGTTTTCTTCACCTATCACTCCATCAGGGGAGGGTGATAATTCAGGTTCAGCCTTGCTCAAGCTCCCCTCTGGGACTAGCTCAACAGCGCCATGTTCCTCCAACCAACTGAGAATTTTTTCACGCAGCAGATCTTCGCCAACCACTTCACGCAGCCGATTGATATCCACATCATTGTCGGGATAATTTTCCACGATTTCTTCGACTTTAGCAGTGAGTGCCTCTGGTTCAACCTGAATTGATTCCTGCTCAGCGACCTCTCCAAGTGCCAGGGTTCGCTGTAAACGAGCGATCGCCTCTGGACGTGCCTGCTGGCGCAAGACAGACACCACTTCATCCGTAAACACTTTTTTAATGTCCATTCCCTGTTGCTCTAGTCGCACAGCCGTCTGAGCAATGGAATACTCTATTTCGCGTTTGAGCAGGGTTTCCGGTAGCTCTACTTCAATATGCTTGACCAGTTCATTCAACAGAGCCTCATGTTTGTTTTGCTTCGTTTTTTCATCAGCTTCTTCCCGGAAGCGCGATTCCAATGATTCCCGCAACTCTGCTAGCGTTTCAAACTGGCTAATCTCTTGAGCAAAATCATCATCAAGATCTGGAAATTCCCGCTCTTTCAGTTCTTTGAGGGTGATAGCGAAAATGGCAGACTTACCCGCCAATTCTTGTTGCGGATAATCGTCTGGAAACGTGACAGCGACATCCTTCATTTCACCCGGATTCATGCCAATAATACCGTCAATGAAGCCCGGAATGAACCGCCCTTCGGTGAGTTCAATCTCGAAATCTTCGGCGCTGCCCCCCGGAATTTCTTCGGCGGCTTCATCGTCAGCCCCTGCTTCTGGAGCGAACCGACCTTTGAAATCGACCGTAACCACATCTTCAAACTGAGCCGATCGCCCCTCAACCGGAACAAGCGTTGCTGACCGCTTACGATAGTCTTCTAAGAGCTTGTCTACTCGATCGGGGTCATATTTGACCTCCTCCGCCTGCACCTGCAAGCCCGTATACTGACTTAGTGTGACTTGGGGTGGAATATCCACCACGGCTGAAAAGGTGAACGTTGTGCCAGGTTCAAACTGACTAATGAGTTCCTCAAACGAGGAGCGGAGTTCAAAATTGCCGATCGCGTCAATGTTCTCTTGCTCTAAGGCTTTTTTCAGGCTGTTTTGGACGAGTTCCTCCACAGCCGCCGCTTTGATCCGGCTTGAACCAAATCGCTGGATCAGCACCTTACGGGGGACTTTGCCCTTGCGAAACCCAGGAATGTTGGCATTACGAGTGAACTCTGCAAGAGTTTTTTCATACGCCCGTGTGGACATCTCAGGGGAAATTTCAATTTCTAAACCAATCTGACTAGCCGGTAATTTTTCCTGGGTAACTTTCATCACATCTCTCGTTTCATGTCGCTGGGCACTAAGCAATCTCAGCTTGATCGCAATTAGCTATGGTAACTGATCCTGACTCAATCTAGGGGAGAGGGGATAAATTGCGAATTGAAGGAGTCTTCGCTCCAAAGTCCGTTATGATTGGTTCATCCTAACGTTTTGCCCGTGACTCCAAATCTAAGATAAAGTCGTTATTGACTCACAGATAACTTTTGTTAAACTTTCGTTTTTAAAAGTTTTATGATTATAAGCTCGTCTGTGGCTTAGCTAAAGTTAATCTTGATTATTATTTTTTCATCATTATTAAATCACTATAAATGGAATTTGACTGAATGAACTGGAGGAACCGAATTTGCCCAAAATGTATCAAGTTGCTATTTTAGGCGCAACGGGTGCAGTTGGCACTGAACTGTTGACCTTGTTAGCAGAGCGTGACTTTCCTGTCGCCAATTTAAAGCTACTGGCATCGGCTCGATCGACTGGACAACGATTGACCTTTAAAGGAGAGGAATTCAATGTAGAAGCGGTGGACGATCGCTCTTTTGATGGGATCGATCTTGTCCTTGCTTCGGCTGGTGGTTCCATCTCTAAAGCCTGGGCACCGAAGATTGTGGAAGCTGGAGCCGTGATGGTTGATAACTCCAGCACCTTTCGAATGAATCCAGATGTGCCCCTGGTCGTGCCAGAAATTAACCCTCAAGCGGTGGCTGGTCACAACGGCATCATTGCCAATCCCAACTGTTCCACCATTATCATGAACGTGGCGGTGTATCCCTTACACCAGGTTCAGCCTATTCAACGAATTATGGCGGCAACGTATCAATCCGTCAGTGGAGCAGGGGCAAGAGCAATGGAAGAACTTAAAACTCAAAGCCTTGCCATTCTGGATGGACAAGCTCCCAAAGCCGATATTTTTCCTTATCCGATCGCCTTCAACCTGTTTCCTCATAACTCTGCTTTGAATGAATTAGGCTACTGTGAGGAAGAAATGAAGATGATTAACGAAACTCGCAAAATCTTCAGTGCGCCTAATCTGCGAATTACTGCAACTTGTGTGCGGGTTCCCGTACTACGTGCTCACTCAGAAGCGATTAATCTGGAGTTTAGTTCTCCCTTCAGTATCGTTCAGGCTCGTGAGATTTTGAGCCAGGCTCCGGGTGTAAAACTGACTGAAGATTGGCAAGCGAACTACTTCCCGATGCCGATCGAAGCCAGTGGTCAAGATGAAGTGCTTGTGGGTCGTATCCGCCAAGATATTTCTAATCCGAATGGGCTAGAGCTATGGTTAAGTGGCGATCAAATTCGTAAAGGGGCTGCACTAAATGCCATCCAGATCGCAGAATTGTTAGCGGCTCAAGACTTGATTCGACCTGCAACTCGCGAAGTAGTTCTAAGTTCTTAGTGTTAAGGTTTGAACTGCAAGCACCTTAAAACTCAAAACTCAAAACTCCAGAAGCAAGGTTTGAATTGCCAACACCTTAAAAACTCAAAACTTAAAACTCAAAATTCTAGAAGCAAGGGGTTATTAGCGTTGTGACTCAGTTTGGACGTGTTTTAACTGCGATGATCACGCCGTTTAAAGACGATGGGAGCGTTAACTATGCGGTGGTGGAAGCGTTGGCAGTTCACTTAGTAGAACATGGCTCAGATGCGCTGGTCGTTTGTGGGACGACTGGAGAATCGCCCACGCTGAGTTGGAGCGAAGAGTATGAACTGTTTCAAGTGATTCAGAAAGCGATCGCGGGGCAGGCGAAGATAATTGCAGGGACAGGTTCAAATTCGACACAGGAGGCGATCGCGGCAACTCAAAAAGCCGATAAGCTAGGATTAGATGGAACACTGCAAGTGGTTCCTTACTACAACAAGCCACCCCAGGAAGGGCTGTATCAGCATTTTCGGGCGATCGCAGAAGCTACCCCGGACTTACCCTTAATGCTGTATAACATTCCTGGACGAACTGGACAAAATCTTCAGCCTGAAACGATCGCTCGTTTGGCAGAAGTTCCGAATGTTGTGGCAGTCAAGGAGGCAAGTGGAAGTCTGGATCAGGTTAGTCACATCAGACAGTTGACCTCAACCGAGTTCAGCATTTACTCTGGAGATGACTCTTTAACGCTGCCGATGTTGGCAGTGGGTGCCCAGGGAGTCGTTAGTGTTGCGAGTCATCTGGTGGGGCAACCCTTGCAGCAGATGATTCAAGCCTTTGAACAAGGACAAGTGCAAACTGCCAGCCAGATTCACCTAAAACTTTTCCCTTTGCTTAAAGCCTTGTTTGCTACAACAAATCCTATTCCAGTCAAAGCAGCCCTGCGGCTTCAAGGTTGGCAAGTCGGGTTGACTCGATTGCCATTGACAGATAATTTACCCAGTCTGGATCAAACGTTGCAATCTGTTATGACAGACCTGGGACTGCTTGAGGTGGGCTGATGCGGCTGCACTCTCTTGAGAAGTTTCCATACAACTTAATAGCCTAGATAGTGACATTGATGATTGGGTCTACCGTATAAGCGAGTCCTAGCGCCTTCCAATGGATTCGCTATGCCTTTCAAACTCCATCTGGATGGATCGACTTTGGATTATGAGCCGAATCCCGTAAGACTCCGATTTGAAAGGTTAGGCAATAAGGTTAGACAACTTAGAGCCTGGAGTCTGAAGTTCCAAAGCCGATCGCCTGAACATTCATTCATTTATCACAACACCATTACAGCACAAGTCTCTGAAAACCTCATTCCAAAGGATACACATGAATCAAAATGGCTCGTCTAGCTCCCTGAAAATCGTTCCCCTCGGTGGATTGCACGAGATTGGCAAAAATACCTGCGTTTTTGAATACAACGATGAAATTATGCTGCTCGACGCAGGGTTGGCATTCCCAACAGATGGAATGCATGGCATCAACATCGTGTTACCGGATATGACTTACCTGCGGGAAAATCGCCACAAAATTAAGGGAATGATTGTTACGCATGGGCACGAAGATCACATTGGCGGAATTCCCTTTCACCTGAAACAACTGGATATTCCAGTCATTTATGGACCGCGCTTAGCAATGGCGCTACTCCAAGACAAACTTCAAGAAGCCGGGGTTGCCGATCGCACCGAACTCCGAACGGTCGCGCCTCGTGATATGGTGCGGGTCGGATCATCCTTCCTGGTAGAATATATTCGCAATACGCACTCAATTGCTGATAGCTTCTCTGTGGCAATCCACACACCCGCCGGAGTTGTTATTCATACTGGCGATTTCAAAGTTGACCATACGCCCGTTGATGGCGAGAAATTTGACCTGCAACGCTTGGCTGAACATGGTGAGAAAGGAGTGCTGTGTCTAATTAGTGACTCCACAAATTCTGAAGTCGCTGGATTTACGCCTTCTGAGCGATCCGTTTATCCCAATCTCGATCGTGCTTTTACCCAAGCCAAAGGACGTTTGTTTGTCACGACGTTTGCGTCTTCTGTCCATCGGGTCAATATGATTCTGGAGTTGGCAAGGAAGCATAATCGGGTAGTGTCGGTGTTGGGGCGATCGATGCTCAATGTGATTGCTCATGCTCGGACGCTTGGCTACATCAAGTGCGACGATGCTCTATTCGTCCCGCTTAATATGGTTAATAAACTGCCCGATGAACGGGTGTTGATTCTGACGACGGGTTCCCAAGGTGAGCCAATGGCGGCAATGACTCGGATTGCCAATCAAGATCACAAGCAGGTCAAAATCCGGCAGGGTGATACGGTTATCTTCTCAGCCAACCCGATTCCCGGAAACACGATCGCCGTTGTGAACACGATCGACAAGTTGATGATCCAGGGCGCAAATGTTATCTACGGACGCGACAAAGGCATTCACGTCTCTGGTCATGGTGCCCAAGAAGACCAAAAGCTGATACTAGCCCTCACCCGTCCCAAATTCTTCTTGCCGGTTCATGGAGAACACCGGATGCTAGTTAAACATTCTGAAACGGCTCGAAGTATGGGAATTCCCGCCGAAAACATGGTGATTATCAACAACGGTGATGTGGTGGAACTGACCCGCGAGAGCATCCGAATTATTGATAAAGTGCCCTCTGGCGTTGAATTGGTCGATTCGGCTCATGCGGGTGTCGTCAACGAACGAGTGCTGAAGGAGCGCCAACAGTTGGCAGAAGAGGGAGTTGTCACTGTTGCAGCCGCCCTCGGTTGGACAGGTCAATTGATCGCGAAACCGGAAATTCACCTGCGCGGTGTCGCTACTACGGTTGAGAAGCTGAAACTGGAGCAACTGATTATTCAGACGATCGAACAATTTCTCAGCAATCGTTGGACAGAACTGACTCAGACCCTTGAAAGCCTGGATGATATCGACTGGGTGAGACTGAAATCTGATATCGAAATTGAACTCCGTCGCCAACTCCGCCGCGAACTTCAGAGCAATCCTACACTCGTCTTCTTGCTGCAACCACCGTTAGACTCTCCCGTCGCAACGAGGCGGCGATCGCCTGCAAAAGTGGCATCGTAGCTCAGATAACAGTTAACTCTGAGACACGAAGACTATCTGTAAATTTTCTGTTGAGGGAAGCATGGTGTCGGGGCAATCCCGCAGGGATTGCTTTGGCTTAGAGGACAGACCAGTGGGTCTGCTCCTATTGATGGCAAAATCAACGAAAAATTTACAGGTGGCACGAAGATGGAAAGTAATCATTGAAGACCTAAATTCCGATCGGGTTACGTTCCAAGATAAAATTGCATAGAGTGAAGTAATGAAAAATTAGGAAGGGGCATGACAATTACTCCTACAGAACCCCAAGTGGGGAGGGTGAGCCATTTCAATTTAGAAACACTGAATCAGCACTTTAATACCGCACTTCCGCAAGAAATTTTGGCGTGGTGTGTTGAGAATATTCCGGTTGGGTTGGTGCAGACAAGCGCCTTCAATGTTGACGATTTAGTAATTACAGACATTCTGTATCGTCAACTCAAGCCTGTTCAACCTGTTCCGGTCATCTTTTTGGATACGCTGCATCATTTTCCTCAAACCCTGGAATTAGTTGCGAAGGCGAAGGAGCTTTACAGCCTCAATCTCCAGGCTTACAAGATTCCTGATGTGCATACTCGTGCAGAATTTGCCGATCGCTACGGTCAAGCCCTCTGGGATGCCAATATTCAGCAGTTCCATCATCTCACCAAGATCGAACCGCTTCAGCGTGGGCTGGATGAACTGAATACGATCGCCTGGATTACAGGTCGTCGTCGCGATCAAGCGGTTACTCGTGCTGATATGCCCGTCTTTGAGTTGGATGCCAAACAACGCCTCAAGGTTAATCCGCTAGCCGTCTGGACGCGCAAAGATAGCTGGACTTATGTGATGGAGCATGGCGTGATTTATAATCCGCTCCATGACCAGGGCTATCCCAGTATTGGCGATGAACCGATCACAACGCCTGTAGCTGACGGCGAAGACGAACGGGCTGGACGCTGGCGCGGTACGGGTAAAACCGAGTGTGGCATTCATATCTAACTTCAATTCTTAGATTCGTTCACAATGAAACTAGAATTTTGTATCCCTGGCTTCTATGTCTGAGCTATTAAACTCGATCGCCCTTCCTCCTCCCTTCCCCGACCACACTCAATTGCCAGAGTCGGATGGCACCTTTGTGAAAAAGTTTCAGGAGCATCCTCAAAGCCTGATTCTGACAGACTCGATCGGGTCGATATTGCAACGACTTCATCCAGATGGACACTATTGCATTGGACAAGATTGCGGTATCTATTGGCGAGAAACCGACCCTCCTGAACGAGGGGCAGAAGCACCTGATTGGTTTTATGTGCCAGGAGTACCGCCCAATTTGGATGGAAAAATCCGCCGTTCCTATGTGCTGTGGCGCGAGTTTATTGCACCCACCATCATTCTGGAGTTCGCTAGTGGAGATGGCAGTGAAGAACGCGATCGAACTCCCCTTTCGTTTAGTGCCAAACGATCGCCTACCAAACCTGGTAAATTCTGGGTCTACGAACGAATCATTCGAGCTGCTTACTATGGCATCTATGAGATCAACAATGGCATTCTGGAAGTATATGACTACATCAACGGGCACTACGAAAAAATGACCCCAAATGCGCGAGGTCATTATCCGATCGCCCCAATGGAAGTGGAGTTGGGATTATTGGAAGGCACCTACCAAAACCAACAGATGCTCTGGTTACGCTGGTGGGACTTGCGGGGAAATCTGTTACCTACAGGTCAGGAATTGGCTGAAAAAGAGCGCCAGGAGAAAGAGCAGGAACGTCAGAAGCGATCGAGGTTAGTGGAGAAATTACGATCACTCCCTGCCGATCAACTTCAAGCTCTCAGCATTAATTCAGAAGATTTAGATTTGTAAGGCACAGAAAGGTACAGACTGCTTCTACAATCCATCTTTTACAGATCGTCTTTTTTAGTGTCTAATGGTAAGAAAATCGTCAAAACTTCGCCCTGCTGAGGACGCTGACGCACAATCAATTTGCCACCCAACGCCTGGAAAAGATTCTTCGTTACGGTCATATTCAGACTCAGATTTCCGGTTTCTGGCTGGAACATGAGCAGTTGACCGATCGATTTCAAAGCAGGCGTAAAGTCAAATTTCGATTTACTAGTTCCGGTGCTATCAGATGAAGGGTTTTGAGGCTGCGATTCAAGCTGAAGCTTCAGTTGATGTCCGGCGAGTGAAACGCGAACTTGAATATGACTGCCAGGGGGGAGGCTATGTGTAATGCGATCAATTAACCCAGTCAACACTTGATCGAGCATCGTTGGATCAGTGATGACGAGGGGCAACTTCTGCGGCAAAATCACATCCAGCGTATGGTTATACTGGTTGGCTTGCTGTTGCCACCGGGGAATCGTTTGTTGAAGCACCTGATCCAGCGAAATCGGTGCTAACGCTGCCAGCGCATTTTTCGGCTGAGTCGTCTCAAGTTCCACCGCTCGGAAAATCAGGGTGAAGCGATCGATCTGCTCGGTGCATTCGCGATCGATAATCTCCAATCGCTTGATTACATCTGGATTCAAATCCTTGCGTCGGAGCAGCAATCGCGTCAGCGTCCGAATCGTTGTCAGAGGAGTGCGGACTTCATGAGCAATGGCTTGTAACAATTCGGTATCTGAAGTCGTTTCTGTGGAAGTCGTTTCTGTGGAAGTCGTTTTTTCGGAAGCGCGATTTCCTTGACTCGCGGAAGCCGATTTTGACTGAGCCGAGTGGCGAACTTCTCGCTGCCAGACAGATTGACGCTTAGATTCCATCCCTTGAGAACTCGCCGCTGACTGAATAGAAATTAGCGACTTGCCTGCTTCCTGAAACACTTGACCATCCGGATAAGCAGCGCGTTTGCCCTCTAATTCTGACGGTTGAGGCAAGTGGGATAGCATCAAACGGCTAAACTGCATTACTGTCCGATAATCAGGAATAACTGGAGAAAAACGATTTACCAGTACTGCTATCGCGTTAATCATTTGAGGCGTTGTCAGTTTAATGCGGGCTTCTAACGATCGCCACACCTGCCACACAACCTCTGGCTCAAATGAAAACATAAACGCCGGATCACCTGCCACGGTCTCACCCAAGACCATTGCCAAACTAAACTCAGGCGTTAATGCCAGACAAAACTGTTCAGCCGCCAACGGATCATTGGGTAACAACGGCAGCGTAGAGACAGGTTTATCAAATGCCTTCTGATTTGCGGCGGGCAAGAGTTGTAAGATTTCTCCACGAGAGGCAACTGTAAACGTCCAAGTTGCGATGTCAGCCACTTGATCTGGACGCTCTAACAGGGGAAAAGGACCCGACAGCAAAACCCCTCGAATCAAGTCAGCAGAGCGACTAGACTGAGTTGAAGCGATCGAGCTATCCGGGGTTATCTGTTGTAAAAGACAACTGAGCGCAGCGATCGACCCTGACCACTCTCGCTCTGCCCTAACCAGTTGCTGTGCCGGAAATCTGTCTAGATTGCCCTGAGTGGGTTCACCCGAGGCAATAATTTCACTCAACGTTGGTAAGTACCATTTGTACACAAGATCACCCAGTTGACCACTAGCAACGTCCCATTAGACCAGTCAGGGATTACCCCTGCAAGGTTCTACTACGACAATACTCGCATGGGTCAACCGGGAACAACCTTAGAACCGAACCAAAAGGGTCGCAATGTCCACCCGTGGAGGAGCAATGGAATGGAGGAGGGTGGGGGAGAGTGCATCAGTCGATGAAATGACGGCAATTAATCCACCCCCTCATCCACGCATCCCCTCATCCACCCCATCCCCTCATCCACCCCATCCCCTCATCCCCTAATGATTCCCTGACCACGTCACCCACCGATGCGTGACCTCTCTAAAAAGGGCGGCTTGTTTTAGCTCAGCTTCGTTAATGTTTGCGCCTTCGAGGTCAGCCCCACTGAGTTCAATGCCGTTTAGAATGGCTCCAGTCAGATCAGCATTGACCAGGATGGCGCTGCGAAGATCAGCCCGACTGAGATTGGCTCGTCCTAGTTTTGCTCCAGTTAAGTCTGCTCCAATCAGGTTGGCGTGGCTGAGGTCAGCACTCCGCAGGTCAGCATTTCGCAAGTCGGCGTTGGTCAAGTTGGCTCGGCAAAGATTAATGCCCATCAGCCGCGCACCAGTCAAGTCAGTTCCGCTCAGGTCTGCTCCTGTTAAATCGGTATGACTAAGGTTGATGTCGCTTAGGTCAAGCCCATGTAGACGAACGCCGCAAAAATCCCGCTCTCCGTCGGCATATCGGTTCAAAATTTCGTTAATATCCATTTGACTAATCTCCTACTAAAACGTTTATTTTTGGGTTATTCAATCGAGTGGGGCAATTTAAGCGATTTGAGTTTTAAGCCAATGATCTTTTCGCTAAAGCTGAACGCTGGACGAAATTAAGTTCGCCTTTCAGCATGACTGTATAAAGATTGCTTTTCCTTCCGCAAGAGGTCTGGTTCTATGGGAGGGTTCACCGATCGCCTCGAACAATCGCTCAAAGGCTGAACAAAACAGCCGATACCCTAAGCAAGTTTTTTAAAGTGACAAGATATTTTGCTCTAACGTAAGGTTGTGGTCTGAGATGGAGTTCCTACTCGGATTCAGGAGGTTCTGTAGGGGGAGTCAGTACCTGCCCTAATTTAGACTCAGCGATCCGAATTTGGTAAATGACCTCTAAGGCTGAATAGATAAAAAT
Organism: Cyanobacteria bacterium RU_5_0; assembly: GCA_012033255.1. Lineage (GTDB taxonomy): Bacteria > Cyanobacteriota > Cyanobacteriia > Elainellales > Elainellaceae > JAAUSF01. The sequence goes on along the minus strand of JAAUSF010000029.1, from coordinate 6,390 downwards.
CTTAGGATTTTACTCAGAATGTTTAGTTTTCTGAAATCTCTAAGGCATTTTGGCTGGGAGCTTTATGCAAATTATGCATCAGTTTTCTGAAATGTGAGAGGTAAGTATCAAAAAGTTACTATTTGTTTTGAAGAACTTTACAAATCGCCAATAAGGAAATTAATCTAAGATTAAGCTTGTTTGATGTTGATCCCCGATTTGAAGTCGTCAATTTACCAATTCGCTGATCGATCGTTTGCTTGAAGATAATAAAGTTGATGAACCGTGACGACGGCAATTCGATAGCCATTAATCGATCGCCGTTCAATTGCGAGTTTTTATAAGCAAGATGGCTCTAGGGAAGAGCAATGAAGGTGATTATTTGTCCAGGTATCCATCCACCAGAATTAACTCAAAACTTTCTTACTGGACTGGGGCAATCGATCGCGGCTCCCCTAATTTTTCCGGCTGATCGCTATCCTGCCTATTCTGCTAAACATATTCTGCGGTTTCTCTATCACCAATTGGGGCGATCGTTTGATGAGCCTGTGCTGTGGATTGGGTTCAGTGCTGGAGTGGTCGGTGCGATAGGAGCGGCTCACTTATGGGCAATGTTGGGGGGGCAAGTTCGGGCATTCATTGCATTGGATGGATGGGGCGTTCCGTTGTTGGGAGATTTTCCGATTCATCGCCTTAGTCATGATGCCTTTACACATTGGAGTTCAGCTTTATTAAGTCGGGGTGAGGGTTTCTACGCGGAACCGCCTGTCGCGCATCTGGAACTATGGCGATCGCCCCAAACGGCTTACGGATGGTGGGTTAATCCAGTAGTTTACGCATCAACACAAGAGAAGTCTGTTGATGTAACTAAACAGAGCCAACCAAGCATTTCTTACATTCCCACGACGGCAGCTGAGTTCCTATGTATTCTGCTAACTCGGTATGAGGAATGAACTTTAAAGCAAAGATTCAGACTAGAAGTTCAGAAAATTTATCAGCTATTCTAAATTTCACTTAATATGGCAAAGAATACTTTGCACAGTGACAATTGTTACCCAAGGTGAGCATGAACAGAAGACCTGATGCCGAAACCAATGGGAAACCTCAGATGAACGGGAATGGCAAGAATGGGAAGGGAAAACTTCCATATCCCTATACAGAGTTTGAGCGGCGACGATTCTCGAAGTCACCCATTAGATGGATATCTTCTCTGTTCCCAATCGCTGTGTTCTGTTTGGCGGTGGGGGTGGCGATCGCTGTCACCATGCGAGATTCTAAACGCCCCTCTCCTGGAGTTGCTACGGTACAAGCAGAAGCCTTTCGTTGGGCAGTGAACCGAGCCATGAGTGCCGCAGAATTGACCCAAATTGCAGCATCTGAGGAAGAGTGGAACACGATCGCGACTTGGTGGCAAGAAGCCTCTGATTTCATGAAAGCCGTGCCGGATTCTCATCCTAAGTACGAAATTGCTCAATCTAGAGTATCCGAGTATCAAAGCAATCGAGAATATGCTCAAACGAAGGCAAACGCCTCAACTATCGTCACTGATCCTTCGACTAATCTTTGGTCAGTAGGGTCGCGAAAAACGGATGTTCTAAGAATTCAGGGGCCGCCAAGCCGAGAACCATCACGCTATGATGCCTTGTGTCAGGAAGTGCTGCATTTTGAGAACAGCACGGTAGAACTGAGTAACGGCATTGTCACCAAGTATGACGATTCCGATCGAAATCTTAAGGTAGCGCCGGAAGATGTGCCGACGACTTCACCCTCTGGGAGTCCTTATGTCTGGACGCTAGGTTCAACGCGCGAAGAAGTTTTTCGTGTCCAGGGAACACCCGATCGGATCTCCAGCTATGAGTCTTTGAACCGAGAAACGTTGTATTACGGGAATAGCACAATCGAACTGACAGACGATCGCGTCACTGGCTATAGCAATTTGGGCAATAGCCTGAGAGTTTCAGTTGAAGCGGCTGCCTCCGGAGCCACAAGCCCTTTCTGGACGATCGGTTCTCAGCGTGAGGATGTGTTCAGAATTCAGGGTACTCCCGAACAAATCTCACTTGATGATTCGCTCTGTCGGGAGGTGCTGCGCTACGGCAATAGCTCAGTGGAATTGAAGAATGGTCTTGTAACGGGATACGACAACTTGGGCAATAACCTTAGAGTCAGAGTTGAGTAGCTCGATCGCCATTTATTCAATAAGAATTTCTTGTGAAGTAAGCATTTTACTTGCCCTGGCTGGACGGGCGAGATGCCTATCCCACAAGATTAACAGCAATTTTCAAATCGGTGAGCCACAGTAGGGGCGAATGGCCGTTGACCGTTCCATTGAAGTGTGGTTTATGCAAATGAAGACTGAGGTAAAGAAGTCGCACATCGCGTGCATTGGCGTTATCCAAATTTGAACTTGAAGTATAGAATCACCAACGTGAGAGCAAGAGTAATACTGTTTGAAAGAATAATGGGTAATCCGTTCACTGAAATGCCATAGAAAAGCCAGAGTAAGATACCGGAACTGAAAGTAATTAGCCAGGTGAGGGAAATATCTCTGGCAGATTTGGATTGCCAAACTTTAAGGAGTTGAGGGAAGAAGGCGATCGTCGTCAGTGTCCCTGCGGTCAAGCCTAGAATCGTAACAAAATCCATTGAATGAACCCTCGCAATACTACACTAAGGTTTGATATCTATCCGATTTTCGGTACGATCGCTCATTCCATTTGTCGTCGTCAAGTTCTCCATGAAGTTCCGCTCCTTTGTTTATGCGCTAGCCTCTGTTGTGCTGGTTCTCCTGCTGATCGGTGCAGGTGGTGCTTACTGGTTGGCGGCTAACAATCCTTTGATGCTGCCTCAAAACAGTGGCCTCTCTAGCCCGAAAGCTACCGTCTTTGTCTCCAAACAATCGCCCGTGGTGATGTCGCTGTTGGTGAATCCCGATCGCCTTGCCGCTTACGGATTAGCCGCCGCTCCCCTCGATCAGCGTCGAGCCTTACAAACTCGGCTGAATCGATTCCAGCACACCCTTCTTGCCAACAGCCAACTGGATTATAGGCAGGACGTTCAGCCGTGGCTAGGGGATGAACTGACGCTAGCCGTGACGACGACAGATATCGATCGTGATACTACCAACGGCCAACAACTTGGCTATCTGCTAGCTGCGACCGCTAAAAACCTTGATCATGCGCGGGAATCCATCCAACGCTATTGGCAACGCTGCGCCGCCTCTGGGCAAGATCTCGTATTTGAACAGTATGCCGGAGTCCAGATTGTCTATGCAGGGGTTAACTCGCTCAGGGATCAGGAGAGGGGGAAAGGGGGAGAGGGGGAGAATGTTCAATCGCCTCATTTCACTCTTGCTACGGCGATCGTGGGCAATGGCTTTGTCCTCTTTGCAAATTCTCCAAAAGTGTTGCGAGAGGCTATCAATAATCTGCAAGTGCCAGAACTCAGCTTGAGCCAGAGTGAGGCTTATGATCAAGCCTTGCAACGCCTCTCAGAGCCACATATTGGGGCACTCTATGTGCATTTGCCTCAATTAGCTGCCTGGATGAAAGCTCCGAAAGAGAGTCCGGATATGCTGGCAGTTGATAGCTTGCCTACCTATGACAGTGTTGTGATGGGGTTGAAGCTAGATCCCCAAGGATTGTTGGGGAATGCCTTGCTGTTGACAACACCTGGCGTATCGATCGCCCCTACACCCCCGATCTTGTCTGCACCTGTACAGGCATTGCAGTCGATTCCGGCATCAAGTCCGTTGGTAATCGCAGGACGGGATTTGCGCCAATTGTGGGAACAGCTTGACACTGAACTAACTGGGTATGAATCGCTAAAACAGGTGATCCGCAAACCGCTACTTGTCCTATGCGATCAGTGGGGGGTCGAGCCGGAGGCACTATTAGGATGGATACAAGGTGAATATGCGTTGGGAATGCTGCCTCGTGCTGGCGATCGACCCAACTGGATTTTGGTGACAGAAGTCGGGGAGGCGACCCCCTCTGGACTGGAACGACTCAATGCATTGGCTCAGTCTCAAGGAACGACGATCGGCTCATTCACGATCGCCGATCAACCCATTTCGGTCTGGACGAAGCTATCAGCCACTTCAATGACTCGTACCCGTTCTGGCATGGCTCAACGAGAATCGCTGACAATCCAGGCGGAAGTTCAAGGGGTTCATGCCACGATCGGCAACTATGAAATTTTGGCAAGCTCATTAGATGCCATGGATCAAGCCATTCACGCCAGCCAAAATTCGATCATGGCATCAGAATCGTTCCAACAGGCGATCGCCCCGTTGCCAATTTCAAACGATGGATATGTCTATCTGGATGGGCAAGGAGCGCAGACGCTTATAGAACAGCTGACGGAAGGGCGATCGATGGTAGACGCGGCTAGGCCATTTCTTGAGGCAATCCAATCCTTGACTCTGAGTAGCAGGGGCAGTGAAGCGAATGCTTGGCAGGCATCGGTATTTATTCGCCTCAAGGATTAGCTGAACAACCCTGCCAACAGGCAACAAGACATCGCTGTCCCTGTTTCCACTGCTCTTCTTCATGCCAGCAATGGGTAAGACATCGCTGTTGTCCGCACGGTTCATTTCGCAATTCAAGACTACAGGATAAATAATTGTAATGATCCAGTGAATCAGGCTCTAATGAATCACACTCAAGATGAGCGACCTTGGCAGTGACTTTAAGACTCTCTTCGCGCATAGTCACACGGTAGTGTATCAATTCAGACGTATTGCTTTAGCGTAAAAAATTTCATCAATGTATCTTCGCGCCGCCATGTCACCCAACTGGGTGATTTTTGATACAGCGCCATCCTCTTTTATCTTGAGGTTATGTCACGGTATCCATAGCCTCCTGATCCCATTTCACTCTGATGAAACAGGGCAGTTTACGCTACGATCGGTGCAACCAAAACTCTCATCATAGGGGAGTTTTAGAAGCTTGTTGGTAGAAATGCCCTAAGACCCTGTTTGAAAAGTGCTGAGGACAGGGAACTGAGGACTAAGGAGATTTCCACAAAATAAATTACCAACGAAGTGCGGGCATCTTGCCTGCCGCGAGCGAGACGCTCGCCCTACAATTGGGAAATTCTTTAATAGAAATCTCCTCAGAAATGGCTTAAACTCAGCCCTCAACACTCAATCCTCAGCATCGTTTCAACCCTAATTTTGACTTTTTAAACAAGTTCTGAGACCCTGATGCTTCGCGATCAAACATATTTCAGGCAAGACCTAACTCTGATTCCTCAGACCTGTCTCGCTGATCTAAGTTCCAAATGCTTTTTCAAGGGTACGATCGTTGTCCACAACCGCTATTCCCTGTTCGGTGAATCCGTGGTTCAAAAGCAAGGACATCCGCAAAAAGACCTGAGCGAACCGGTTTCATGGTTTAAGTTCGCCAGATGCTATCAAACGATAGCAGGGTAGATGATACAAATGGAACGTTTGTGGTGTTATGACTTTACTCTAAAACAAAAATCAATAAACCAGAGAATGACAGGAAAGTCAATTATTTTCTGATTGGTTTCTAATAAGATTATTCACCCGCATCTAAATTGGTTTGCATGACCTCCCTCATTCAAGCATTACCCGCCGATGTTGTTGATTTGATTGCGGCTGGAGAAGTAATTGACTCTCTAGCGGCGGTTGTGCGGGAATTGGTGGAAAACGCGCTTGATGCAAAAGCCACACGTATTACCATTGGGGTGTGGTTAGATCAGTGGCGGGTGCGTGTTGCTGATAATGGTATGGGAATGAGTTTGCCTGACCTACAGCAAGCGGCATTGCCTCATAGCACCAGCAAAATTCACGAAACCCGTGACCTGTGGCAAATCACGAGTCTTGGCTTTCGAGGAGAAGCCTTGCACAGTTTGGTACAACTGGCTGATCTAGAGATTTGGAGTCGATCGGCTGAGGGGGCTGAAGGGTGGCGAGTCTGCTACAACGCCCAAGGAGAACCGACCCAGACAGAACCCGTGGCGATCGCTCCTGGCACCATTGTGACAATCACCAACCTCTTCGGAAACTGGCTTCCACGTCGCCAAGGCTTACCGCCCTCCTCACAGCAACTCCGCGCTATCCAAACGATCGTGTATCACCTTGCCCTTTGTCACCCCCATATCACCTGGCAAATTGAGCAAAACGATCGCCCCTGGCTTTCCATTTGGGCAAGCCCCTCTGCCAAACAAATCCTGCCACAACTCTTACGAGACGTTCAGCCGACTGATTTACAAGAACTAACATTAAATTCATCTCCCCATCCCCCATCTCCCATCCCCCATCTCCCATGCCCCATCGCCCCATCTACCTCGACTGCCATGCCACAACCCCTCGTAGACGATCGCGTCTTAGCCGGCGATCGTCCTGCCTTATTTACCGAGCATTTTGGTAATCCGGCTAGTGTC
>JAAUSF010000139.1 GCA_012033255.1 Cyanobacteria bacterium RU_5_0 | reverse complement strand
GAAGAGAGTTCTAAGGTTTAGTTTTGAGTTTTGAGTAAGAACCTGTTTGAAAAGGGTTCGATCCCCCCAGCCCTTTTAAAAAAGAGGAACCGAGCCATCAATGTCTCCTTTTGTTGGCGAAGCCTTCCCGAAGGGTAGGGGATTTAGGGGGATCTAAACCCTTTCGCTCACTCCTAGATGGCTTCTCAAACCGTTCTTCAAAATTTTGAGTTATGAAATCTGAATTGCATTGCTCATTCAAAACTTAAAACTCAAAACTTAAAACCCAAAACTTACTCAGCCCTCAGCACTATTCTAGCGACTACACCGAGATCAACCTGTATTCCGCATTCCAGCGGCAATGCCATTGATGGTTAAGAGGGCACCGCGTAGGAGTTCGCCTCGGCTATAGCGAGAACGGATCGCCCCAGAAGCCGCACTGGTTTTATGTTGCCGCAATCGTTTGATCAGGGAGACTTGCAGGAAGCCGAGGGGGACGATCGTGTTGTTGCGAAGCTGTACCGATCGCTGCAAGTCTGGATCGCCGTCAAGTAGGCGCTCATGTCCAGTGATCTTGAGTACGAGTTCGCGAGTGAGATAGTATTCGCTGACGATTTGCTCGAAGACTTTCTCGAAACGATCGCGATCTTCCGGTTGGCTCAACTCCTGTACATAATGGTGCGCGATATTTAGATCTACTTTCGAGAGAGTCATTTCGCATTTGGAGATCACCATCTTGAAGAAGGGCCACTTGTAGTAAAAGTAGCGCAACAACTTCAGGTTTTCGGTTGGTTCTTCATCCAGGAAACTCTGGATCGCAGTGCCAACCCCATACCAGGACGGCAACAGAACGCGGGTTTGAGTCCAGCTAAAAACCCAGGGAATGGCTCGAAGACCAGACAGATCTTTTTTGCCGCCACTGCGTCTTGCCGGACGAGAGCTAATTTGCAGTTGGCTGATTTCTTCGATCGGCGTGATCGTGAGAAAGAAGTCTAAGAAATCGGTTTGTTCATAGATTAAATTGCGGTAGTGCGATCGAGAACGCGCCGCCAATTCTTCCATAATTTCTCGCCACGGTTGAATGTCATCAAAGCCGCTTCGCAACAAACTCGCCTGCATAACGGCGGTTGTGACAGTTTCCAGATTGTAGAGTGCCAACTCTGGCAAATTATACTTTGATGCCAGCACTTCGCCTTGCTCGGTGATCTTGATGCGCCCATCAATACTGCGTCCCGGTTGCGCCAGAATCGCATCATATGCCGGACCACCGCCCCGTCCGACTGAACCGCCGCGTCCGTGAAAGATGCGAATGGCGACTCCGTTTCGCTCTGAGAGTGCCTGCAACGCCTGCTGCGCCTTGTGAATTTCCCAATTGCTACTCAGGAAGCCAGAGTCTTTGTTACTGTCAGAGTAGCCCAACATCACCTCTTGCAGCAGAGACGTTCCATCGCTTTCCTTGTTGATCTCTGCATAACTGCCAGCCAAAAGCGCCCGATAGAGCGGCAACTCGAATAAGTGCTGCATCACAGAAGGGGCACGTTGCAAATCTTCTACGGTTTCAAACAAGGGCACCACATGGAGCGTTCCGCTTCCGGTAGCAGGGTCATAGAGTCCAGCTTCCTTCGCCAATAGCAGCACCTCCAGCAAATCGCTGACCGTGTGACTCATGCTAATGATATAAGTGGTACAAATACTCGTCCCAAACTCCTGTTGGAGTTTTCGCACCATGCGGAAGGTTTGAATGGCTTCGTTCGTTTTCTCTGAAAAGGGAAGCTCTGTAGGGATTAATGGGCGGCGAGTTTGCAGTTCGGTTGCCAGCCAGAGCGATCGTTGCTCCTCTGAGAGATCGTTATAGGGACAATGCAAAACTTGCATGTATTCCAGAATCTCATTGAGCGTGTCAGAGTGACGAGTGCTTTCCTGCCGGATGTCCAGATGTGCCAGATTGAAGCCGTAAATCTCCACCTGGCAAATTAAGTCTTCTAGTTCTCGACAGTTTAAGCCAGTTTCTTCAAGGTTGCGATGAATTAGCGTTAGCTCTGTCAGGAATTCATCACCAGAGCGATAAATGGCAGTAGGATTCGTGTCGATGACTTGAAAATAATCGCCGTTGTAGAGTTGTTGGCTCCGTTCCCGCGTATTCTCCAACCGCTTCAGAATGTAGGAGAGTTTGAGGCGATAGGGTTCTTGGCGATAGCGAATTGCCAATTGCTCATAGATTTCTGGCAGTTGTGCCTGATCTTGTTCCAGAGATTCCAGCAGTTCCGGTAATACATCGCTCCAGTGCAGCGACAAGCTCAACACGTTAGTCAGGTGTTTCACGGATTGAATATATTTGCCAAGCACCAGATTGCGCTGATAACAGGCTGTTCTCCAGGTGATTTCAGGGGTAACGGAGGGGTTGCCATCCCGGTCTGACCCCACCCAAGAACCAAACTTGCAGAAATCATGTTTAGGGGGTTGCAGTCGAGGGAAAGTGGTGTGTAGAGAGCGACAGAAGCGGTGATAGAGTTGGGGGATGACATCAAACAAGACTTGCTCGAAATAGTGGAGGGTGAAGTCCACCTCATCTAGAACCGTTGGCTTGAATTGGTGTAATTCGTCAGTCCGCCACCAGAGACGGATTTCTTCGGTGAGTTGGTTTCGCAGTTCATCCCCTTCCCAGGAGGAGGAAAGCCCTTCATCGACGCGATCGAGTTGTCGTAAGATTTTGGCAACCCGTCGTTGTTTATCGCGAATGGTGTGACGAACAATTTCAGTCGGGTGAGCCGTGAATACCAACCGCACATCCAACTGGTTAATCATGTCCTGAATCTTTCGAGGAGGGACATTCAGGCGATACAGCTTTGGAAAAAGGGTTTGGAAGGTGCCTGCTTCTCGATGGCGAGGCGGTTGCAACGATTTCTCCAGCATATCAGTACTCAAAACACTGCCCTTTGCTTCGGGATCAGAGGCATCGGCTAGCTGATCCCCAGGAGCGACCTCCCGCAGTGAGGCTTGCTGATCATAGCTTGCTCGATATTGCTGCTGTTGTCCCCGTTGCTCGTAGTGTTGTTCAACAATATTGATTAGCTGGAAGTAAAGCGCAAACGCACGAGCGCCCGAATCGCTTCATTCAAATCAAGGCTCTCGATGACTCTGACTGCTTCTGCCTCGATCCGCTCTGAGGCTTCTCCTTCTACGGAGTAGATCGATCGCAACTGCCCCAACAAATCTACTAGCTGCTGACCACATTCTTGCCGAAGAACCGATTCCCACATGTCCTCCACAATTTTGAGTCGATGACGCAAAAATAAATCAGATGTTGAGGTGGGGGTCAGCGCTTGATCAAATTTAGCTTCTGTCATCGTGCCGGAACGAAAAGCGTCATCCGAAGATTGGAGGGTTGAACTCATAGTTTCTACCGCAAGCTTATTTCGATAATTTTATGGGTTTTGCCCCAATCAAATCTAGAGCATCTATACTGCTTGACTGATAAATCTTTTCCCCCTCATCCTCCAACCTCTTCTCCCACATAGGGAGAAGGGGAGTCAGAGATGGAGTCGAGATTCAAAGCTCCTCTCCCGCTCTGGGAGAGGGGTTTGGGGTGAGGGCAAGCGAGTTTTGTCAGTCAACCAGGCATCTACATTATTGGCAGTGTTGAGTTTTAAGTTTTAAGTGTTGAGTGTTGAGTTGTTGAGGAATTTTCATCCTTGGAGTTCAGGATGAAGCCTATTGTTTAGTCTCGTAAGATTTCAGGTTTTCAGTTATTCTGTTGTATCTTGCATAACACTCTTATTGAGTCTTTAGAATTGTCATATCACGCTCTAACCTAGAACTCAGAACTTAAAAATTCAAAACTTAAAACTCAACACTCAAGACTTTAACCGATCGCCCATGCCTCCTGACCCAAACAAAACCTTCGCCTACTCTTACAACGATCCTCTGTTTGAGTCTGTGCCGGATGCGTCAGTCTGGGGGCAAAAAGTCGATCGCGTCTACCAGGATTTAGGTAGCCGCCACCAGCTAAATCAATTGTTTCAAGACTGCCAGAACGAAATTGTAGCGTATCTGTTGGTGCGTCGGTTAGATGAGTTAGGAGATTCAATTCAAGAAGTCGGCGATCGATTAGCGCAACTGGAGCATCTGGGCATTCATTTGATTGCAATTGAAGAAAAAATTGGCTCAACGGATCAACCCTTGCGGCGATCGGATCTGCTCTATTTGCTGCAAACTGTTCAGGACAATCAGCGCAAGCGACGTTTGCGACAGGGACATGCTCGGAATCGCATGAAAGCCTTACCGCCTCCAGGGAAAGCACCCTATGGCTATCGTCGGGGTAAAGATCGATATGTGGTCGATCGGGCAACGGCTCCAGTTGTCAAAGAGTTTTTTGAACATTTCATCCTCTATGGTTCTTTGCGGGGCAGTGTGCGCCATTTGCAGAAAAAGTACAACAAACGAATTTCCGCCTCGACTGGGAAACGCTGGCTGACCAGTCTGGTGTATCGAGGCGATCTGCTTTATCACAACGGAGAAGTGATACAGGATACGCATATTCCAATTCTCTCGCGGGAGGAAGCGGCTCAGGTCGATCGCCTCCTCCGTCGCAACCGTCGAATGCCCCCTCGCACTGCCAGTTCGCCGCGATCGCTGTCTGGTTTAGTGATTTGTGACACTTGTCAATCGCCCATGAAAGTCAGCCGAGTGAGCAAACCTCGCAGCAACAAAGACTATCTGTATCTTTGCCCAACTGCCTGCCCAAACCAACCGAAATGTCGATCGATCGCCTATGCTCAAGTGTTGGAACAGACGATCGAGCGAATCTGCCAGGATCTTCCGCGTGCCGTTTCTGGGACTCCGCTCCCGGATGTGGACAAAATCAAGCAAGGGCTGAATGCTCAAATTGAAGCCAAACAGCAGGTTTTAGAGCGGCTTCCAGCATTAGTGAATAGTGAAGTTTTGGATGAAGAGACGGCAGAGTGGCGATCGTATAAAGTTAGAACCGAGATCGCAAAACTGAAGGCACAACTGGCACAACTGCCACCCGTCAATTTGCAGGTCGTTGCCCAAGTCGTTTCCATTTCCCAATTTTGGCTCGACCTCTCCGAATCCGAACGCCGCTTTTATTTCCGCGAATTCATCCGCCAAATCCAGATCGTTCGACAGGAACAAGACTGGCAAATTCAGCTTGTGTTTATTTTCTAAAACAAAACGTTACGGCGCTGCACGATCGACCTGCTGAGATGGGGTTAACAAACCCGATGGGAAAAGAGTCCACAGAAGCACGATACGATCGCCGTAATGGGTTCTGGTATAGTAAGCACAGCATTTTTGAGGGGTGGGATTGAACTTCGTTCGTTTTACTCCATTCTTCTCCAAAACGGCTCTGTTGCTCCAAATGGATAAAGTCGAGCTAACGAAGGATGAGAAATTTTTTGAATTTTCAAATTAGGGAATGAACAACTTCAAACGCATCACTAACATCCTTGCTAGTTTCTTGATCTGTCTGATTGTCCTGCTGTCGTTTCGTTCTTATGCCGCGCATCTATCTCCTGATATAAGCTCAGATAATGCTATTCATGTTTTGATGGCATATCACCTTAAACTGCCCGATGATTTATATTATTGGGGGCAAGATCGCTTAGGGAGTTTAGTGCCTATTTTGGGACATCTTGCCTTAAAAATTTTGCCCATTCGCCCGATCGAAGCCGTCGCCTATATCCAATATCTGCTGCTAATCGCTGGATTTTTCTGTTTCACTCGGTTGTTTAAAACCTCTGTTGCAACTATTATTTTCACCCTGATTTATTTTCTACCTCAAATTTACTTTTTTGCGCTGCTGACGGTTGGGCAACCGTATGCTGGTCAGCTTTTTTGTATCAGTTTTGCTATACTATTGCTCGATCGCTTCATTCAAGCATCAGATAAAATTCAAGGTGTTCAAAAGCATATTCTTCTATCACTCATCGTGGTGAATCTCTTCATTGCACTGTGGATTTCAGATTTCACCATTGTGACGATCGTTTTATTGGCTGGAATGGGTATTCAGTATGCCGATCGAGTTATTCGAGAGCCATCTGAAATCAAGCCAACCAAAATCGCATCGCTGAAGTTTGAGATCTTAAATGTGGCGATCGTTTCTATTATTGGTGGACTATTTATTGGCTACGCAAAATATCACGCTAGCACTCGTCGAAATTATAGTTCGCTCAGCAGTCCTGAAGAAACCATTGAAGTCATTCAACGATTGTGGACTGCTTTAATAAGAACACTGACTTTTCAATTTGAAATATTCCAACCCGGTGCGTTTTTTCTCAGCCTTCAAGCTGGTCTCATCGCTATTTTTCTAATTTCTGCTACCTTCATCGCCCTGAGACGACGTCACAAAAATCCGATTATTTTATCAAGATGGTTTCACTTGCTTTTCTGGAACGCAATCTTGGGACTAATGATCCTGATTCCCTCCCATTGGCTGTATCAAAATGATATAAATTTAAGATATTTCGTCCCCGTTTATGTCTTCTTTTGGATGGCTGCCATTCTGTTTTTTGAATCGCTGGACGGAGCCACCGCCAGAAAAATTGGCGTAGTCTTGACTTCAGCCGCGATCGCATCTAGCCTCACCTCTCCTCCTTATGTTTTCGCGTTTAAAAAGTTGGAACCGACGGTGCAACGGATGCAAGCGGTTGAGTCACTGGGTCAGGCAGGGATAATCGGCGAATACTGGACATCCTATATCAGTTGTGTGGCGAATCCAGCCTTACTCAACTGTACCCCTTACGACCACAAAGCGAAGACTCCTTGTCGCCCAAAAGTGAAGCGACCCAAACGACCTGGCGGAGTTCGGTGTATTCGCTGTGTTGATCGGGTGATGGAGTCTGACCTCATTTACCTGATTCAGGAGAATTGGTTGGCTACCTTTCCAACTGAGATTGAACAGTTTCGGCATTGCTTGCAAAAAGCAGGAGAACCCATGCAACTCGCTGGATTCACCTTCGCTCCTTATACCAAGCGACCCGACTGAGATAGCTAACATAGTATAGAGATTTTCTTCCTCATTTGACTCATGCAATCTGATTCTCAAGCCCTGCAAGCGCAGGAGATGCCCGAAGAAATTCAACTCACCTTGCTCCTATCCGGGGGGCAACAGTATAGTCTGTTGATCGAACCCGATAATCCATTGGTACAGCAATTGTTTGAAGTGCTGGTGGATTGGGAAGGGAAGCGAAGCAGGCGACTGTTTCAGGTTCCGATCGGTCAGGGGCAGGCAATGTTGACGTTTCCCTGCGATCGGCTGATTGGGGTGATCTCTGAACCGCCCCTGGTTGTGCAAGCTCCACCTGCGCCTACCGGACATCAATTTACAACGCCATCTGAGCCAGAAGTCAGTCACAATCCCCTAGTTTCGGATTATGTTCAGCTTGAGCAATTTCTGGCTCCCCACGAGCATCAACACTTGTTGGATTATGTGCTAGAGCGAGAAGCCGAATTTGTCTCTACCCGCACCTCAACTGGAGCCACAAATTACCGTGAATCAGTGGTGATGTACTCGTTTCCAGAGTTCTCTCAATTGTTTGAACAGCGAATCCGGGCGATCATGCCTGACATCTTAGCCAAATTGGGGCTGCCATCGTTCCCGATCGGACAAATTGAAGCCCAACTGACCGCTCACAACGACGGCAACTTTTACAAAGTTCATAACGACAATGGCAGTTCAGATACAGCAACTCGCGAACTCACGTATGTTTACTACTTTTATCGAGAACCGAAACCTTTCTCCGATGGTGAGTTAGTCATCTACGACAGCAAAGTTGAAAACAATTATTATGTCAAGGCGGATACGTTCAGAACGATCGAACCGCGCAACAACAGCATTGTTTTCTTCCTGAGCCGCTATATGCATGAAGTTTTGCCTGTTCGCTGCCCCTCTCAAGCGTTTGCAGACAGCCGCTTTACGATTAATGGATGGGTTCGACGCGGATGAAAAACGTTGAATAAGAAATGAAAATTAAATAAATTGCAATTCTTGTGGGACGGGCAAGATGCCCGTCCGGGCGGGTGTTCGCGAAGCGTGTCCATAGGACATGGACAATCTAGAGAATAAAGTCTCTGACCGTAAGGCGGTTCGCATTAACATTCAGCAAGGTAATGAAGTCTTGGAAGCCGCCAGCCCGATCGCCATTGGCATCAATCCGGATGACCGTATCCGAGCCAAGTTGGACACGCCGCAGGTATCTTCTAAATTCATTCGATCGACCATATTCCGGTCGAGAGAAGATGCTCCTCACGTCGATTTTGTCTCGTCTGACTCTAAACTCTCTGATGATGTCGCCGCCTTGCCCGACATTCCGGTAAACGAAGTGATCGCTACCAAGTCCGCCCGTGATGATATCGGCTCCGCCACCGCCAATGATCCTATCATTACCCTGGTTGCCGGAGATGTAGTCAACTTGAGTGCCGCCAAAGATCCGATCGTTGCCTCGCTTGCCATAGAGGGAGTCAATACCGCCGCCACCGCGCACCATATCATTGCCACCGCCACCATCCACAATGTCAGCTTTCTGATCGCCGGAGAGGTTATCGAAACCCAGTCCACCTCTGATGATATCGTCGCCTGCGCCGCCCCGGATGAAGTCTCTATCTTGACGACCACTGAGGGCATCTTTACCGACCCCGCCAAACATCCGGTCGTTGCCCTTATTCCCTATCATGTTGTCATTGCCGCCCTTGCCGCGCAGATCATCATTGCCGCCATTGCCCATCCCGGTATCGTTACCCCGATCGCCAGAGATTTGGTCTCTACCCGTTCCGCCTTCCATGCGATCGTCGCCATCGTCACCATTGAGGCGGTCATGCCCAGAACGACCTCTGACCATATCAGCAGCATTTCCACCAAAGGCGCGATCGTCGCCTTGGGCACCGTCCAGCATATCTGCACAGTCAAGCCCCCGCAGCGAATCATTTTTGCTACGTCCCAGAATAGTATCTCGATCGCTCGTCCCCCTAAGATTGTTGGGGCGATTTTGCCCTCGAATCGTTCTCCCTGGTCTACACCGGGCTTCTGGGTTCAGTGGATTAACGCCCGTTGCCGAATTCAGCCTGACGGTTGCTGTGTTTGAGTCTCCTCCCAAGTTATCGATCGCATAGTAGGTGAAGCTTCCACCCGTAAATTCAGAAGTCGCCTGGAAATAAAGCTGGCTTGCCTCGGCGGGTGTCAGTTCTTGTCCTAGTGCAATAGGCGTTCCTCCAGCAAACGGACTGCCCAGATACAGGATTCCCTGATCAGGAGTGGGCAGGGTAAGCAGAATAATCTCGCCGATTGAGCCGTCTGGGTCGATCGCAAAAAGGGGCGGCAGTTGGTTCGCTAAATCAGGAGTCGTATCGACCGTGAGATTTTCAGCCGTCGGCAGTAGGTTGCTGCCCGGAGTTGGGGTAACGCCACCGCCATCGTCACCACCGGGAGGAGTGACACCAGGCAGAGTCAAATTAACAGTGCCCGGAGTTGGATCGGTCGCGCCCAGGTTATCGGTGGCAGTGTAGGTGAAAGTACCGCCTGTGAAGTTGGGTGTAGGACGGAAGAACAGTTGATTTACTTGGGCGGGTGTGATCGCTTGCCCCGGACTGACAGGCGTTCCGCCAGCCGCAGGATTACCTAAAAACAGCGCTCCTTGCCCTGGTGACGGCGTCGTCAGGATAGTGAACGAGGCGATCGTCCCATCGGGGTCAGTGCCAGAGATGCCTGTCAGGTTGACCGTCGCACCAGGAGGAATCTGATTCGTCGGGCTGGCAACACTCGGTGGAATATTCGACGTAGTGCTGAGATTCAGGCTGACAGTGCCAGGAGTTAAAGACTCCGCCCCTAAGTCATCCGTCGCCGTGTATGTGAAGGTGCCGCCTGTGAAGCCCGGAGCCGTCTGGAAAAATAGCTGAGAGATTTGGGTTGGCGGAATGACTTGCCCTGGGCTGACCGGAGTCCCGCCTGTTTGGGGATTGTTTAAGAACAGCGTTCCTTGGCTAGGAGGAGGAACCGTCAAAATGGTAAATGATGTGACCGTCCCATCGGGGTCAGTGCCCGATAAGCCTGTTAGGTTTACGGTTGAACTGGGAGGAATCGAATTGAGGGCATCAGTGACGATCGGCGGAGATGTACTCGTTGCAATCAGGAGATTACGAATTTCGTGTGCATTGATGGAACCACCCGTACTGCTGGCAAACCCAAAGGTCAATGTGTCGGGAAGCGCAGACCCATTTGCCGCAATGATGTCAAAGTTTTGAAGCTCTGGAGGGGTTTCCCCTGGATCGAGGAAGTC
Organism: Cyanobacteria bacterium RU_5_0; assembly: GCA_012033255.1. GTDB lineage: Bacteria > Cyanobacteriota > Cyanobacteriia > Elainellales > Elainellaceae > JAAUSF01. Next base: position 3,965 of record JAAUSF010000139.1, on the reverse strand, counting down.
TCCATCCTGGTTGCTATCAATTCTTACAGACAGCAGTCCTGTCGGCGTGATGTCGATCTGAGCTCGACGCCGAGCCAGTTCGCGGCTAGCTGGATCAGTGACCGTGGTATCGTCGATGCTAAAGGGAAGCGTATCGGTTCCTGTCAGATATCTGTAATTGGTTGCCTGACTGCCTCGAACGGCGATCGCATCCGGTCTAGACCCTGGACCGCCCACTCGTCCGAATGTCGGGTTAGAGTAGTTGCCGAATTCATCAAAGCCAATGCCAAGGTAGCCGCCTGGAATTCCGGCAGTATCGTCGATCGGGGCATAGCCCAATGATCCTCCAAAACCACCTGCAATGGTCGCGGGCACTGAGCCATCTAGGAGGAAAAAGCTGATCCCATCCGCCCCCGTCCCTCCATAAGAGAAGAAGTCAAAGGTGATGCTCAGACCGCCACTGGAGGAGAAGGGACGGTTGTAAAGCACATAAGCGGCTTGGGTGAAATCTGAGTTGGTCAAACGTAACACCCCATTACCAACCGCATCAATCGGCGGTGCTGGAGCGCTAGCAGGATTACCTGGTAAACCTCCGGTGGGCGCAGCTACGGTCGCCCGTGCAGTCAAAAACGGATTGCGCTTTTCAGATGTCGCAGGTTGCCCAATGCCGAAGAGCCATGATTTGTCAATGACATCATCACCCGTGAAGGTTTCATTGAGGAACACCGTTGCCAAGACAAACCGGTATGCCTCCATCGCCTCCGATTGCAACACTAAGGGGGTGCGGATCTGTCCTGTAGTGAACTCTAGTGCCCAATCGCCGCCAAGGGCAGCATTTCCCGTCAAATGGGTAGATGCCGCGATCGCTGCACCCGTCAACTGGCTCAACTGCTCGACAAATCGTTGACCGATCGCATCAGCCGCCACTCTACAGCCATAGAGCAGGATATCTGTATGGGCAGCGAAGGCCGTTGTCCAACTCTGGATCTGGCTAACGTAGCGATTTAAGCTTGCCAAATTGAATTGGGTATTACCCAACTGAAGTACTCCGGGTGAACCGTGGCAAAGGATATGGAGGCTTTCAACTCCATGACGACCAGCTAGCACCCTGGTAATTTGCTCAATTCCATCTTGGTCAGCATCAAGAAGCACAATGTCCGCATCAGAGCTAACACTGTTAACCAAAGTTTGGTAGTCATTTACCGTTGGATCAACGATGACCAATGTGGCAGAAAGATAAGGGGAAGTCATGGTTAGGTAACTCTGTTGTTGAAGGATTTCTCTTGAATCTCAGTAAAAATAGGGTTTACCTTAATCAAGGATATTTTATAAGGAACAGTATATACCCTGAATTGGTACCCCAATTTTAAGTTACATTAAATACCTACCCTCCGAGAGACTACCTTAAGCTGAGGTTTTTACAGGGAAACTTCACCAGAATCCGTCCAAACTTTACGAAAAATTTACTCTTTTTTCAAGACTTTATCCGAAAAAATTCGGAAATTCTACTTCTTTAGACTGAACTTCCTCACTTGTTCTTTGCTCAGAACAGACGTTGCTAACCAGCCCCTCAATGAGGACAAAAAAATAATTCTTTGGGCTGAAATACTTAAATTTTCAGGGCATAATAACCCAATACTAAAGGTAAAAGTGAGTATTTGTGCGTGATTTGAAGCGATCGTCTGGCGAGATTTCATCAATGCAAACAGGGTTGAAATCATCCCGAAATCCGATTTTGCTTCGCTGTTGCCATACCAGTGCTGGAGGACAACCGACTGCCAAAGAGTTTGGGCATGGAAGCATTTTAATCTTGCTTTTTGTGACTCAGTACAAAAACTGAGGCTGAGAAATCTATTCTCAGTCCCAGTTCTATTTATGCGGCTATAGGTCTAAATATTGGACTTTACACTACTGACTTTAGACTATGGATTGAAACGCATTCTAGCTATCTGCGATTTGATGTAGCCAACCCAAAGTTTAACCAAAGTCTAGAATCTAAAATCCAGTAAATAATTTACAGGCATTTAGTAGTACCGACTACGACGGCTCAGCGCACCCCATAGGAAGACTGCAATCATTGCACCAATAACCGCTACCACTAATCCAGGAATGCTTAAACTTGTAGACACGATCGCTAAACTACCCGTACTTAGGAAATTGAACAACGTTCCGCCAATGAACGCTCCAACGATACCTAGCAGAATGGTTGTAAGAATACCACCAGGCTGATATCCGGGATAGATAGCCTTAGCAATCGCACCAGCCAAGAAACCAAGCACAATCCAAGCTAAAATGTTCATAGTTTCAACTCCTTCAACTTGATATACAACACTGAGAAATTAAGTGGGTTCAATGTGTGTTTAGTTGGTCTAGCTCGCGTGTTGATGATTCTAGTTTATTGGTCTAAAACTGTTAAACATACCTGGCTGAAGTAGGAAAGATAACCTAATCTTTAGGCTGACTTGTAAGAAGCGCGATCGAGTCGCAGGATAGACTGAGGATTGAATAGGTTACTTCAGCCATGACTACTGTTCAAAGTCTTTACCAAACCTTGCTGCATCTCGATCAGCGCAGTTACAAAGCATACAAAGACATTCAGGGGAGCTATAAATTTCCTGGATTTACGCTCATCATTGATCACGTTCAGGGTGATCCGTTTGCGGCTCCTAGCCGACTGCGGGTGCAAATTCCTCAAACGAAAGCCGGATTTCCGGAGGAGCTTTATGCAACGCCTAGCCGAGAAATTGCCTTACGAGATTACTTAAATCGACAGTTCGATCGCATGGCTCACAGCCTTTCTGAGAAACGCGGAAGCGGCAAGAGTGGCTTAATTTCGATCGCCCATCCCCGTCAGCACGTTTTAGAACGGACATCCGTGTTGATTGATGATCGCCAAGTCGAAGCTCGGTTTGTGGTGGGTCTTCCGGCACGAGGCAGGACAATTCTAGGACGGCAAGCCGCAACACTCTTATGCGAAGATTTGCCTGATATCGTGAATCGATCGCTGATCTACGCTGCCCTGAATGCGAACGCGATCAAACGACACATCGAAACCGTTGAAGATGCTGACTGGTTGAGACAACAGCTAGCCGATCGCCATCTTGTTGGGTTCATTCCCAACGGTGCGATTTTGCCCCGTCAGAGTGGAGTGAATGATCAACCGCTAAACGAGAATGCGGCTCCCTTTCAGTCCCCTGGGTCTCTGCAAGTCAAATTCGATCGTCCTAACCAAGGCATAATCACAGGCATGGGCATCCCGAAAGGCGTGACGCTAATTGTGGGTGGCGGCTATCACGGGAAATCTACTTTATTGAGAGCGATCGCCCTCGGCATCTACAATCACATTCCCGGTGACGGGCGAGAGCAGATCGTCACTGATGTAGCCGCCGTCAAGATCCGCGCTGAAGATGGACGCAGCATTGTTGGCGTGGACATTTCACCGTTTATTAATCAGTTGCCACAGGGACGATCGACGGCTCGGTTCTCCACTGAAAACGCTAGCGGTAGCACTTCGCAAGCCGCCAACATCATGGAGGCATTGGAAGTTGGAGCAACGGTGTTGCTGGTAGACGAAGACACATCCGCCACCAACTTTATGATTCGCGATCGACGAATGCAAGCGCTGATCGCCAAAGACAAAGAACCGATCACCCCCTTCATAGACAAAATTCGCCAGCTTTATCAAGAGTATGATGTCTCTACTATTCTTGTCATGGGCGGCAGTGGCGATTATTTTGACGTTGCCGACACCGTGATTGCAATGGCAGACTTTGAGCCGCACGATGTCACGGAGCAAGCAAAAGCAATTGCCCAAGAGTATGCCACCGATCGCGCTCCAGAAGGCGGAGAACAGTTTGGCAACCTCACCCCGCGAGTTCCCCTGCTGAAGCGGCTGGATTCTCCGGAAGCAAAACGTAGGAGATGGGGAGATCGGGGGAGGGGAAGATGGGGAGATGGGGAGATGGGGAGATGGGGAGATGGGGAGA
>JAAUSF010000028.1 GCA_012033255.1 Cyanobacteria bacterium RU_5_0 | reverse complement strand
GGGATGGGGGGATGGGGGGATGGGGGGATGCGAACCGCCGTTCGCCTGTACATAAAGTAGTTATTCAAGCAGATTTCATATGAGAGTCAGAATTGAAAATCAGGTCTTGTTTTTGCACGAAGATGATGTACCGCACTACAAGAAGAAAGGATCGATCGTGCGGAATACTTATTTTTGGGCGTTAAGATCGATCGCAGGCAGAGCCAATCTCGGTCAAGAGTGGGAATATGAATCGGAAGTGTGGCTAGCGTTGCAGCGAATTTTGATTTCGTTTGCCGAATCTGGTTATTTGGGGCTATCAGAAACGATATTAGAATTTCCGATCGATCAGGGTGAAATTCCGTCAGTGTTCCGCTATGTTTCAACCTGGCAGCAACCGGAACCAATAGATTTCAGTTCCTACTGAGCGCGATCGCGACTTCCTCGCAACCGTACACTTTCAACTGTGTAAAAAATGGCTGGAATCGATAGTAACAAAAGGCTGAACTGTTGAAAGCCGTCATTCCAACTCCGCTTCCCAAATAGCAGCGTGATACCACAAATGAGAAATACGGCAATTAAGACCAGGTCTTGCCGCTTGAAGAGATGCGATCGCACCATCGGAACACAAGCGAGAAGCAGTCCCGCTACCACCAGTACAATTCCTAAAAAACTGAACGAGTTTGAACCAATCTTCAGCATATTCTAGTCTTCCGCCTCCCTACCTTAAACTGCGTTGCTGAATGGCTTCGATCGCCGCATAAATTGACGCGCCCGCTAACAAATACTGAGTTCGTGGGATTGCCTCATCAATCCGATGATCTTGGAACAATAAAATGCCACCCGCTAGCGCCAAGATTACGGCAAACACAGCATCATAGTCTCTTGCCAAGTGAGGATAGAGCGATCGCAACGAAAACAGTCCTATGCCTGCCGCTATTAGCCCTACGGCTAGCAGGGTAATCCAGGTTGTTCCACCAAATAGCATCACACCTGCTGCCCCAACAAACGGGACAAATCGCACGGTTGAGAGAATCGCGTTGAGCTTGGTGACAGGGATAGGCGCGGCGGTAGAGGATTGGGGGGTGGGGGGATAAGGGGAGGAGGGAGTAGCAGGATAAGGGGAGGAGGTGGAGAATGGGACGGAGACGGAAGGCGAAGGAGTGTTGGAATGGACCTCGGTGGGCGGAAGGATCGGGTTGGCGATCGGTTGAGTGGAGAAGGAAGGATTGAGTGACAAGCGGAGATCTTGAAGAGCGTCTCTGGTAGACTGGTAGCGATCGCGATAGTGATATCGCACCATTTTTTGCAGAATGGCTGTCAACCCCGGACTGATACGCGCATACTGCTCCCACAACACCTCACCTGTGACCGGATCTTCCTGAAAACTAGCTGGCAATTGTCCTGTTAATGCTTGAATTCCAACCATTCCCAGGGCATACAGATCGCTACTAGGGCGAGGTCTTCCCTGTGCTTGTTCCGCAGGCATATACCCTGGAGTCCCCACTGCCACTGTAGGAACAATCTGTTCCGGATTAGCTGCTATTTGCGTTCGGATTTGTTTGACTGCGCCAAAATCAATCAGCACTAACTTTCCGTCTGGCTGGCGTCGAATCAAATTCGCCGGCTTGATATCCCGATGAATCACTCCAGAACCATGCACAAATTCCAACACAGGCAAGACATCCTGAAGCATTTGAATCACCCGATCTTCCATCCAAATTTGACCCGGTTGTAGTTCAGTATTGAGAGGATGCCCAGCAATAAATTCTTGGACTAAATAAAATTGCTCATTTTCTTCAAAATACGCTAGTAGCTGAGGAATTTGGTCATGTTTACCCAATTGCTCTAGCGTTTCTGCTTCGCTATTGAAAAGCCGTCTAGCAATTTTCAAATATTCTGGATCGCTACTAGCTGGCTTAAGGAGTTTGAGTACACAGCGAGGATTCCCTGGTCTTCGAGTATCCTCCGCAATGTATGTTTCTCCAAACCCCCCTGCACTTAGGATCTGGCTGACTCGGTAACGCCCATCGAGTAAGTTTCCTAACATGCTGCGTCTCGTCTCGTCTCTGACCCCTTCATCTTGACATAACAATTGGGAATAATTCTGGTTTTTGGAGAGGATAGATTAGGTAGTTAGGTGGCTTTGTCTCCCGGTGGAGGCGCACCTGCAAATCGAAGAAATGTCCGCCGATAAAAGCACATCATCAGTGGTTGATACTGCCAATCTTCAGCTTGACATCTCTTGTGGGATGGGCGTCTCGCCCGTCCAGAAACAAGGCAGGCAAGAGGCATACCCCACCAGAAATCAAGACTTGTCGCTACTTATTGCCATAAAGCTGCATATCGCGCAATGGTAAAGTCTTGTGCGTAACAGTGGTTACAAAACCATGACAAATGCTCTGATAATCTGGAGTAGTGAAGGCTTAAGGCGAAATTTAACGCTGTGTCTGTTTGCATTCAGATTGTTGAGGGAAATCCTCATTTGCGATCGCTGCTTGGCTGGCATTTACAACAAGTAGGATATTGGGTTCACCAATCGGCTGACCTTCAGCAGGCGAGGGAAGTATTCCTGAGTCGTCAGCCGAATCTCGTGATCCTGGACTCGGAACTGCCTGATGGGGATGGGCTTGAGTTTTGTCATTGGCTTCAGCAGCAACGGCAAGCATTGATTCTCATGCTTTCCGCCCGCAATACAGAAGCGGATATTGTGATGGGCTTAAGAGCAGGCGCAGACGATTATCTGACGAAGCCCTTTGGGATGCAAGAGTTTCTTGCTAGGGTTGAAGCATTAACTCGCCGAAATCGAACGGTAGCGGCTCCCGTATCGTTAGATTATGGCGACCTCAAGATTGACCTGATTCAGCGTCGAGTTCGGATCAAGAGTGAATTGATCGATTTGACGCCTCAAGAGTTCAGTTTGCTCTATGTGTTAGCTCAAGCGGGTGGTATCCCGTTGAGTCGATCGGAACTCTTAAAAAAAGCGTGGCCTGATGCAATTGACAATCATCGTACCGTTGACACTCACGTGCTATCGCTCCGCAAGAAAATTGAGATCGATCCCCGTCAGCCAAGTTTGATTCAAACCATTCGTAATGTTGGATATCGCTTCAACGTAGAACTTGTGAGTCCCAACACAGGACCCACCGACTATCCTCCCCACAAACTAAATCCTAAGCGAACTTCAAACCGCCCCATCTCAAAGGTTGTAGAGAGCTAGTGAGTTTATGCTATCCTAGAAAAGTTGTCTAAATTCACACATTCAGGATTTCGGGTGTTTCCGGTTTTTGGAAATGCACCTGAATGGAGGATTAACCCGAAAGGAGTACGAAAAATTTATGCCAGTTGTTAGTTTGGCTCAGCTTTTAGAGTCTGGAGTTCACTTTGGGCACCAAACTCGTCGTTGGAATCCCAAGATGTCTCCCTACATCTACACGGCTCGGAATGGGGTTCATATCATTGACTTAGTGCAGACTGCCCAACTGATGGAAGAAGCGTATGGTTATTTGCGCCTGGCATCTGAACAAGGCAAACGTGCCCTCTTCGTAGGTACTAAGCGTCAGGCGGCTGGGATCATTGCTCAAGAAGCATTACGATGTGGTTCTTATTATGTGAACCAGCGTTGGTTGGGCGGAATGCTCACTAACTGGGCAACGATCAAAACTCGTGTAGAACGCTTGAAAGAATTAGAGCGACGGCAAGAGACAGGGGCACTCGATCTGCTGCCTAAAAAAGAAGCGGCGGTGTTGCGTCGAGAACTGGAGAAGCTGCAAAAGTATTTGGGTGGCATCCGGGGAATGCGGAAAGTTCCAGATGTGGTAGTTATTGTGGATCAGCGTCGGGAATATAATGCTGTGCAAGAATGCCAAAAGTTAGGAATTCCGATCGTCTCTCTCCTGGATACTAACTGTGACCCTGATACGGTCGATATTCCGATTCCTGCCAACGATGATGCAATCCGGTCGATTAAGCTTATAGTAGGCAAGTTGGCTGATGCGATCTATGAAGGTCGCCACGGACAGCTTGAGGCCGAAGAGGAATACGAAGATTACGAAGGCGCTGAGGAAGAGTTCGACTACGAGGATAGCGACTTCCCTGAAGACGAAGAGGAAACTGAAGACTAGTGATGAGGGACTAAGACACAATGGCGGACATACCAGCAAAGCTCGTCAAAGAGCTACGCGACAAGACGAACGCAGGCTTTGCAGACTGCAAAAAAGCCCTAGAGGCAACAGATGGTGACATGGAGAAGGCGATCGAATGGCTCCGCCAGAAGGGAATTACCTCTGCGGAGAAGAAAGCCGGAAAGATCACTGCCGAGGGCTTGGTGGGCAGCTACATCCACACGGGCGGACGAGTCGGCGTTTTGGTAGAAGTTAACTGTCAGACCGACTTTGTGGCACGCAACGAAGCATTCCAGGCACTCGTGAAAGATGTTGCCATGCAGGTTGCTGCTTGCCCCAACGTGGAATACGTCAGAGTTGAAGACATTCCACCCGATGTCATTGCTAAGGAAAAAGAGATCGAGATGGGCCGGGATGATCTGGGGAATAAACCCCAAAACATCCGTGAGAAAATTGTGGAAGGGCGAATTGAAAAACGTCTGAAAGAACTATCTCTGGTAGATCAGCCCTACATTAAAGATCAGAGCATTACTGTAGCGGATTTGATTAAGCAGCGGATTGCGGGTTTGGGTGAAAACATTCGGATTCGTCGCTTCGTTCGATTTGTCATGGGTGAAGGCATTGAGAAAGAAGAGACTGATTTTGCAGCCGAAGTAGCGGCTCAAACCGGGGTGACGGAAGAAAAACCTACAACCCCTGTTGAAATCCCTGCGATGGTAGCTGACGTAGAGGATGCAGAACCTGTCGAAGCGTCTGCGGCATCTGCGCCTATTGTAGAAGAAGCCCCTGTAGAACCCCCCGTGGAAGCTCCTGTGGAAGCTCCTGTGGAAGAAGAAGTGTCTGCTGTAGAAGAAGCCCTGTAGAACCCCCGTGGAAGTATCAGATGAAGCACCTACGGCAAAACCTCCCTTTGAGAAGACTGAAAAATCTGAGGGTAAAAGCAAATCTAAGAAGAAGAAGAAGTAAATGGGATGAGTGGGTAGAAGATGCAATTCTGCATCTCTCTGAGAACTCGGTAATGGGTAATGGGTAATCGGGATAGAAATAAAACCGATCGCTCGTTACCCATTCCCTTTTACACCCCTCACTAAAGCCGCTACTTTTAAGAAACATCGAAAGAGGTGAGTTGCCATACCAATTCTCCATCGTTTGATAGAAACTACCTCTACCAAAATCGCTATTCTGAGAGCAGGAGTTATTGTGATCATGGTCAGAGCAATGGAGCGCATTGAACAGGAAATTACCGTACTTGAACAGTCGGTAGCGGTGATCATTCAAGAATTCCATCACACCTATCATCAATATCTCATTGCTCTTGGGCAAGCCGTTCGCCAGCAATTGATTCTAGCTACATATCATATTTGCACCCACGCTTACCCAGAAAGATTCTTAACCCTGTCGCTCGACCAACGGCAGCGACTTCAGCGATCGCTTCAACAACTGGCGAAACACGCTCAAAATCAGCTAATTGAGCAACTTCAGCCGATTCACTCATCCCATACCTCAAACTCCTTCCTTCCCAGTGCAGAGAGTTTAGCCACCTTTGATGTAGATGACGACATGGATGATGAAGCAGATGACGATATGGTTGATGAAGCGGATGATGAAGCAGATGACGATATGGTTGACGAAGCGGATGATGAAGCGGATGACGATACAGTTGAGGATAGGGGTGGGTCACCTGTTGCAGACTCAAAAGTAGACCATCTAGAAGAGGCATCTGATTCAGAAGAAAGTACGATCGCTCCTGACGAAAACGAATCGCTGGCTGAATCTCCTCCCACCCTGAAAGATTTAGTACACTGGCAAGAACATCTAGAAGAAGATATCGTCGAAGTTCTCCAAGACCTTTCCCATGCTACTAATTGCCTCCTCCAACAGGCAGATATTCTACCGGGTCGTTTGCCAGAACCCGTCTTAGAAGTCGCTGCCAAAGCAGATTTGGCATCCGAAACAACCGTCAGCCCGCCCAATCTGCTCAATCTTCTAGTTGAAACAGAAAACGAGGAAGACAAAGAATCAACCATGACCCAAGTGATGGCAGTTCGCTTACGCTTGTCGGAAATTGAGTTCTCTGACTCGTCAACAACGGTTTGGCGATCGAAAATTCGCAGTCTTTCGGCTCAACTCAATAAACTGGGGCGAGACTATCAAAAGAAATGCAAAGAACGAGCCATTGTTCAGGCAGAAACCGCGTGGCGATCGAGTTGGTTTGAGGAATAGGTTTGAATTTTGAATTTTGAATTTTGAGTTTTCAATGGACTGGTTGAGACTACAAAAAGCACTTTCTGTAGAAGCTGATCGAGGGTTCAATGACCTGATGGGCAGTCAATATCGCTTCAGTGAATTTCTCAGCCTTAGCCTGAATCAACCTCCTAGTGAACTTCCTCAAAGGGATCAACAAAAACTTCAAGAACTGGCGGCTGAATTCACGACCTACTCAGACTTGGACTTTGCCCAACGTCAGCATCTTGTTGCAGAGACACGCCGATTTTTGTATCAAATGCGCCAAATTTTAGAAGAGCAGAAGTCAAGAGCAGAAGAAAAATTGGATTCCTTAAATCCCTTTCCTGCTTCAACTCCAAACTCAGCACTCAGCACTCAGCACTCAGCACTCAGCACTCAGCACTCCAAACTCCCTCGAACTGTCCCTTTGGTAGAATCCGATCGCAAAGCGACTGTAACGCTCGATCAAGCGGTCACTTATTTGCCAGGAATTGGCTCAAAAAATAGTGAACGGCTGGCAAAGCTGGGGTTATACACAGTACGAGATTTGCTCTACTACTATCCGCGTGATCACATTGACTATGCCCGTCAGGTGAATATCCGGGATCTGGTGCCAGGAGAGACGGTGACGTTGGTAGGAACGGTGAAACGCTGCAATTGCTTCAATAGCCCTCGGAATGCTAAACTCGCCATCTTTGAACTGCTGATACAGGATCACAGTGGTCAAATGAAGTTGAGTCGTTTTTATGCGGGTACGCGCTACCGCAATCGCGGGTGGCAAGAGCAACAGAAGCGGATGTATCCGGCGGGGGCCGTGGTTGCGGCTTCAGGGTTGGTGAAGCGGGATAAGTATGGTGTGACGTTGGAAGATCCGCAGATCGAGGTGATTGATCATTCTAAGGCGTCGATCGACTCTCTCAAAGTTGGGCGAGTGGTACCCGTTTATCCTCTGACGGAAGGAGTACAGGCGGATGTGGTTCGCAAAGCCGTAGTCGCGGCGTTGCCTGCGGTGTCACAGTTACAGGAGCCATTGCCAGAGGGATTGCGGCAAAAGTATGGGTTGGTAGGGTTACAAGAGGCGATCGCCAACCTTCACTTTCCTCCAGATTCAGATTCTTTGGATATGGCTCGTCGTCGGCTGGTCTTCGATGAATTCTTTTATCTGCAACTCGGACTGTTGAAACGTCGGATGGCTCAACGACAAGAACAGACCCGTGCGACGCTTGCTCCAACCGGACATCTCATTGACCAGTTTTATCAGGTTTTGCCGTTCGAGCTAACGAATGCTCAGCAGCGAGTCGTGAATGACATTCTCACAGATTTGCAAAAGCCAACTCCGATGAATCGGTTGGTGCAGGGTGATGTCGGTTCTGGTAAGACAGTCGTTGCGGTGGTGGCGATTTTGGCAGCGATTCAGGCTGGCTATCAGGCGGCGTTGATGGCTCCAACAGAAGTCTTGGCGGAACAGCACTATCGCAAGCTTGTGAACTGGTTTACTCTGCTGCATTTGCCAGTCGATCTATTGACGGGTTCCACTAAAACCTCGAAGCGTAAACAAATTCACTCAGAATTAGCCACTGGAGAACTCCCCTTGCTCGTCGCACGCATGCCTTAATTGAAGATCCGGTTCAGTTTCAGCGTCTTGGCTTGGTGGTGATCGATGAGCAACATCGGTTTGGGGTGCAACAACGGGCACGACTTCAGCAGAAAGGAGATTATCCGCACGTTTTGACGATGACTGCAACGCCGATCCCCCGAACGCTAGCGTTGACGCTGCACGGAGATTTGGATGTCAGTCAAATTGACGAATTACCGCCAGGACGGAAGGCGATTCAGACGACGGCGCTATCCGGAAAAGAACGCTCTCACGCCTACGATCTGATCCGTCGAGAAGTGGCTCAAGGGCGGCAAATCTATGTGGTATTGCCATTGGTGGAAGAGTCAGAAAAACTAGATTTGAAATCGGCGATCGACGAATATCAACATCTCCAAGAAGTTGTCTTTCCAGAATTCAAGGTGGGTTTACTTCATGGTCGGATGAGTTCTGCGGAGAAGGATGATGCTATTAATCAGTTTCGCGACAATCAAACTCAAATTCTAGTTTCTACAACCGTTGTGGAAGTTGGGGTAGATGTACCGAACGCAACTGTAATGTTGATCGAACACGCCGAACGGTTCGGACTCTCTCAATTGCATCAGTTGCGGGGTAGAGTCGGTCGAGGGGCTGCCCAATCCTACTGTCTGCTGATGAACAATTCCAAAACAGAAACAGCACAGCAACGGTTGAAGGTGCTGGAACAGTCGCAGGATGGCTTTTTCATCTCCGAAATGGACTTGCGGTTTCGAGGTCCCGGAGCCGTGTTGGGCACTCGCCAATCCGGACTGCCTGATTTTGCGCTGGCTAGTCTGGTTGACGATCAAGAAGTACTGGAACTGGCACGGGAAGCCGCTAAGAAGGCGATCGAACAAGATCCAATGCTGGAACGGTGGGCGTTAATGAGAGCAGAATTAGATTATCGCTATCAACGGCTAATGGGAGGAACCCTCTTAACTTGAGGACGGTGTAATTCACCGGAGATGGGTAGAAACTATTTTTTAAGAATTAAAGTGAGCAATGTTCAAGCTAGTTCAAGATAGGATCGAGGTAGTCTGCATATAGGGCAACGCTTAAAAACAGACTACCAGATTTCTTAACCAGCCAATTAAGGCATCTGCTATGGAATCGATCGAACTCAAGTTTCTTCTCAAGCTACTCGGTCAGGAAGATTATCGCGCTCTGGTGAGCAAGCTTCAGCTTGGCGATAAGACTTCTGCTTCGGCACGAGACAAGATTTGTCGAGATTTAGCCGATCGCGAAATTGTAGGTTATTCTCGCGAAATCATAAAGTTCAAAATTGATGCGGCTGGTAAAGCTCTGCTGAAGCAAGAAACAACCGAATTTCCTGTTTCAGAGGAGCAATTGATTGTTCTTAAAGCATGTGCTGAAAAATCGATTACACCTGGAACAGTCAGGAAATTACCCGCAACAGCAAGACAAACTGTGATTCAAGATCTAGAAGCAAAGGGATTAATCAAAGTTGACAAGGTTCAAATTAAAGAAGTTTGGCTCACTGAAAGAGGACGTGAATATTTGAGAGAAGAATGCAATCCGAGCGGAAAATTCCCAGTGATTAGTTTGGATCTGCTAAAAAATTACCTTACTTTTCTACGGAAGGAGTTGCGGGGAGTTCTCAAATTACTGCCTGATTCTGCTAATTCGTTTGAACCTGCGTCTCATATTTCAGAGTCTCATATTTCAGAAGCACCAGATATACCCAGTGATGAAGCGATCGTAGAAGTGATCAAAGAGTTGGATCGTGAACTTGGGACAGAAAACTATTTACCAATTTTCTATTTGCGTCAAAAGGTACAACCTCTTCTTTCTAGAGATGAACTCGATCGGGCGCTTTATCGCCTACAACGAAACGATCTCATTGAGCTTAGCTCTTTACAAGAAGCGGCTGCTTACACTCCGGAACAAATTGATGCAGGGATTCCTCAAAATGTTGGCGGTTCGTTGTTCTTCATCACTGTGAACTAACACAATTGTGAACTAACACAATACAGTCTTTCAGGGTTTAAGTATGCCATCTATTGATGCCCTAATCGTACAAAAAATTAATCCGTTTGACCAAGTTAATCCGAAACCTGGCAATTTTTGGGGAGAGCAACAAAATTCGACGCAGACGGTTGAGTCAATTCATCAAAAGGAAATTGCTCAGATTGAAGCATCACTAGACCTGGTTATCACCGATCATGGCAGTCGTACTGTTTTGTTGGCAGGTGATTCTGGTTCCGGCAAAAGCTACTTGCTGGGTCGGTTAAAACGAACTCTTAATGCTAAAGCTTTTTTTGCATATATTGGTCCGTGGGCGGATAGTGACTTCATCTGGCGACATATCCTTCGATATACCGTCGATAGCTTAATGCATATTCCGGAGGGTCAACAAGAATCTCAATTGATGCTTTGGCTGAAGGGGTTATCTGCTTTTACTAAACGCACTCTCAAACAGCGAGTTTTTGATGATAATATTTGGCAATTATTACAAAGCGATCGCCAAAAATTCATCAAGCATCTCAGAGATACCTATCGGCAGGCAAGTATTTATAACGCAGATATTTTTTTCGGAGTCTTGCATGATCTGACTGATCCAGAGTTATATCCGCTTGCCTGTGATTGGTTACGAGGCGATGATCTTAGCGAAGAATCAATGCAAGCTTTAAAGGTTAAACACTGCATTGAAACAGAAGATGCGGCTAAAAATATTTTGGCAAACTTTGGCAAAATTGCTACTGAAACTCAGCCGCTCGTTCTATGTTTTGATCAGTTGGATAATATTCCTCGCAGTTCAGACGGCGCACAAGACTTTCAATCCCTTTTTAATGTCAATACAATTGTTCATAACGAAAATCTGAAAAACTTCTTAGTGGTGATTAGTATCATCACGAATACTTGGAAGCAAAATGTCAATCGTATCCAGCAAGCGGATAGAGCTAGAATTCATTTGCTAGTTCAGCTAAAGTCAATTTCATTAGAGCAATCAGAAGCACTCTGGGCTTATCAACTGAAGCCACTTCATGCAGAGGCTAATCCAACACCAGATTCCCCCATCTTTCCTTTAACTCGACAGATGCTAGAGGGAAGATATCCGGGTGGCAAAACGCTGCCTAGATATGTGATCCAACTTGGTCGCAAAGAATATCAGGATTACAAAGAAAAAATTTCACCTTTTGTTGCTAAAGAAACATCTACGACTTCCCAATCAAAGGTTGTTCAAGGTAATACAATTTCAGCCGAATTTCAACTGTTGTGGCAGCAGGAATTCAAGAAAGCCCAAGGGAAAGTAACTAAGATTTCGCTGTTTTCTGCACCTGAACTGATTCGGATGCTGCAAGAAGTATTGGCAGCCCTAGAAGCGATCGAGATTAGACCGAAGCTCTTATCAGGAAGATATGCTGGCTATTCTTTGAGCTATCAACGATCGCATCAGAAAGAAAGTATAGGAATTGTTTGGGCAGAAGATGCAAATATGACAACGTTCTATCATGTAATGAATGCGTGTCAGAGAGCGATCGGCAGGAATTCATGCCAAATTCTGTACTTAATTCGTGCCGCAGCAGTCGGGCACATAGGACTCGCCGGAAATCAAATCTATAGAAGAAATTTTACAGGAACTCGGCATCCTCATATTAAACCAGATTTGGCTTCTGTTCAAAAACTAGCAACGTATCATAGTTTAGTCAACTCTGTGTTAGCACATGAAGTAATTCTTGATGGCAAAATCATTAGTCTCAAAGAATTGGAATGGCTAACCCGTGAATCCGAAGTAATGCATGATTGCCATTTGCTTCAAGACCTAGACATTATTGCTAGAAGAACTACAGACCTGGCATCGAAAGAATTAGACTTACAGCCCGTCAAAAACTATCTGTTCAATTTAGTGAAAACGCAACACTTTATGGGGCAGAGAACCTTAAAGGATAATACCCTTCATCATTTTTCTGAACTAGACGAGACACAAATTGACCAATTAATTGCTCAACTTTGCCAAGAAAATAAAATAAAAATTATCAATCCCAAATCAAAACCAGATGAACAAACTGTTCTCTTGGTGACATAGGTTTAACGATCGTTCACCCATGAATCTCAAATTCAGTATTTCAGAGCAAATGAAGTATTTAACTCAAACTATTGACATTCAAAAGCAAATCACTGAATTTAGTTTGCTGAAGAGATTATGGTTAGACACAGAAGTTGCTGACTGGCATACAAGTCGTCCTCGATTGTCTCTCATCCAGGTTTTAACCCATTCTACAGACTGTATAGGTGAGTCAGCTTATGTTCTTGATGTATTAGACAAACCAGAGTTAGTTGGAATATTTATTGATCAAATAATGGCTAATCCAAATATTGAGAAAGTTTTTCACAATGCTGATTATGATCTAAATTTTCTAGGAAAAGCGCAAGCTCAGAATGTCATTTGCACTCTAAAAATGGCGAGGAAGATTGGAGTGAAGACATTAGGCGTAACTAATCTGAAGCTTAAAACATTGGCGGCGGAACTCTGTCATTTTTCTAATGTTGATTCAGAAGAGCAAGGCAGTGATTGGGGAAGGCGATCGCTCAGCCCAAAACAATTAAACTATGCCACGATGGATGTAGTTTACCTGGCTGCTGTTCATCGCCGTTTACTTGAACATACCCACCCAGATGCCGATAAAGAAAGCAATATGGTATCTAAACATCTAAGGCAAACTGCCAAACGTTCAGAATCGCTCTCATTCACGGCGACAAAAGTTCGGGTTGCGCTTGAATGTCCACGACTTTTCTATTTAAATCACACCTTTGGTGATAAACCACTCTTTATCCCATCAGATAGCTCTTTCAGTATTGGCAACCCGTTTCATCAATTAGCCGATCGCTTAGTTCATTTGCTCATTCATGATTCAGATCTACAAACGTTATTTAATCCACCAGCAGAGCAGCTACAAATCGAGACCATCGCGGCTCAAATTCAGCAGCGATTCTTCGAGCTAGAATTCTCTCCCTATCTTCAAGACGCTATTAAAAATGACGATCGCCAAGCACCTGCCTTGTTGCAAGTTTGGCAAGGATTACAAGGACTGATTAAACGATTCTCAGAGCTATTGATTACTAATCGATATTTTTGCAATGCAGAATCACTTGTCAGTCATACATTCTTCACTGGGAAACGCCGTCTTGAGCATCATTTCACCTTGCCGGACGGAACGCTACAACGAGTTGCCGGAGAACTCGATTGTCTGATTTGCGACCTTGAACATCGTCGTTTATCGGTTGTCGAATTCAAGACCTACCAACCCGTCGATCCATCGGCTCAACTAGCTCAAGTTGCCCTATATAGCTATATATTGTGGACGAAGAAAAACGTACCGATCGATTCTACAATTTATTGCGTTCTACCGGAATTCAAAGAATATCAATATTCCTGGGAACAGCTAGAAAATACGATTCATCAGCGCATTCCTTATAAACTTCAGCAGATGCGACAGTGGGCAGATTGGCAGCAGGGACAACCCGATCCGCCACCTGCAACCACACAACCCTATCTCTGTGAAATTTGTCCACAGAAGGCGAAATGTCAAGCATTTTTCACAACAGCAAATGAAGCTCAGATTGCTATCGAGAGTTTCGCGATTTCAGATTCATCTCAAGTTGAGCAACAAGAACCGCCAGTCTCTCAATCTAACGTAGAGTCTGAGGAGCAAGAACATCCTTCTCCTACAGCCGATGCAGATGCGATCGGTGAAAATTTGGTTCAAACGCTGGCGTCTTTTGGAATCGGCGCAACGTATCATGGAGCCGCGATCGCTCCATCTTTCATCCGAGTCAAACTAAAGCCAAATCCGGGTGTTAAAGTCAATGCAATTCTCAGATTGTCGAATGATCTACGGGTGCAGTTGGGATTGACTTATCCACCGTTAATTGCACCCCAAGCAGGCTTTGTTAGCGTTGATTTACCCCGTCCTGATCGCCAAACGGCTGCATTCGATCGATACATCCAACCGCAGTCATCAACCCCTAGCGATCCTGTTCGGATTGCAATTGGTGTTGATTTGGAAGGTCAACTTGTCGAAGCAGATTTGGCTGATCCCAATAGCTGCCATTTTCTGGTCGGCGGAACAACCGGGAGCGGAAAAAGTGAGTTTTTGCGATCGCTCCTCCTGAGCCTCCTCGTTCGCCACACGCCAGATCACCTGAAAATTGCATTGGTCGATCCTAAACGGGTTACATTCCCGGAGTTTGAACAAATGCCGTGGCTGTATCAACCCGTCGTGAAGGAGAGTGAGCGGGCGATCGAACTGATGCATAATCTTGTCTCTGAAATGGACAAACGCTATCAGCAGTTTGAGAAAGCGGGCTGTGCAAACCTAACAGATTACAATAAACGTCCGCAGCCGATGCCGCGTATTGTCTGCATCTTCGATGAATATGCCGATTTTATGGCAGAAAAAGAAACCGCAAAGGCTTTAGAATTCAGCATTAAGCGGTTGGGAGCAATGGCACGGGCGGCGGGTATTCATCTAATTATTGCCACTCAACGCCCTGAAGCGAGGGTCGTGACTCCCTTGATTCGCTCCAACTTACCGGGACGGGTGGCGCTACGAACGGCGAGTGAAGCAGATTCAACCATTGTGTTAGGAGGGAAGCAGATAGAAGCGGCATATCTGTTAGGAAAAGGAGATTTGCTCTATCTAGCAGGGGCGAATTTACTGAGATTGCAAAGTTTGTTTGCACCCAGCGTTCAGTTACCGCAGACGACAGTGAAGAAATCCGATCGGTGAATACATCGCGAAAGGAGATAAGTCTATTAACGATCAGTGCCTATAAAGAAACGATCTTTGAGGGAATTGCCTCCACTAGGGCAATTTCATCTTCCGATAATTCATATAACTGGTACACTAACCTATCTATTGCTCGATCGAGAAAGTCAATTTGTTGTTGAATCGGTTGTTGAGAAGAAATTTTTAGTTGGGATCGCTGTTTTGGAGACAAAGCATATCTTCAACTAAGCGAACAAGACGATCGTGACTTGCTTTGTCAGCGCAATTAGTAAAATCGATCGCTCGAATTGGCAACTGTTCAACAAATGTTTTTGATATATTGACAGTTAATTCTGACTGATTGGTAAATTTTTGAGTGTAATAATAATTGATTAGCTTGGAGTTCAATAAGGCTAATATGTATTTGATATTATAAGCTGTGTTGTCTTTCAAAAGAATATTATTCGTGGAGGCAAAGGTATAATAATTTTCTGTGTCTAATACGGCTACTAGAGAGAATTTGCTGCCCCCAATCCGCCGGAGAATAATCTTTTCTTTTGCCTGCCATATGAAATCTGGTCTAGGTCGATGAATGCGGGCGCGATCGAACAAAATATAGGTGTCCTTAAAGGAGATTGAATAGCGATCGATATCTTTCCCTGCTAAGAGCCTTTTATATCTGGCATCGATTTTTTTATTAAAGATCTGATCTTTTCTGCAAACGATTCCCTCAATAATTTCTCTTGCTACATTTGTAAGCTTAATGGAACATGCTTCCATTTTCTGAAAAAGGCTGTCCTGGCTCTTATCAAGAAAAACACTGAAAACATAGCTTGTCGTATTCAAAAATAAATCTTTGTTCAAAAGCGTAGGATTTAAGTTAATAGTTTTGAAAAACTTAACTGTTTTATGAGTTGGTTCTTTCCCTAAAATTAAAATAACTGGAGATGCTGTAACGCCTTCAAAAACCCCACTTCCTAAATCAACAATTCGATCGATATTACAGCGATCGAGAATATATTTTCGCACCACATCATATACTGTAGTTCTTAGAATTGTATTGGGTGCAATGATTCCTGTAAGCCCCTCCTTTTTAAGTAACTTTATAAATTGAAACACAAATATAGCAAATAAATTGATTTTGCCCGTCTGTTTAGTTTTACCTTGCTGAGTGGTTTCTATATCTGACAAATATTTTCTCTGAAAGTAGTGCTTAACACTTTTCCCAAACTCAACATCCCTGGTGAATACCCAAGGCGGATTTCCAACAATAACGTCAAACCCACCTGATTGCATAATCTCTGGAAATTCTTGCTCCCAATCGAAAGGATTAATTTCAACAGATTCTCTGAGATTAGATAGTGTGTTCTTCGGGCTTTCAAAAAAATCTGAACGAATGAGAGCATTGCCGCATTTAATAGTTTTATTCAAGTTTATGCGAAGTGACGATCGAAAGTTAATGTCTTGGGATTCTCCTTCCAGTAAAATCAGCCACAATGATAACTTTGTCACTTCAATAGCATGTCGATCGATATCCACTCCATAAATGTGATTAAATAGAATGCGTTTTTTGGTATCTAAAGCAAGCCGCCATCCTTGTTTATCTTGATATAACTGGTTTTTATGGATTTCTAAATCAAGGCTGTATTGCTCACAATACCAATTCAATAGATATTGGTAGGCTCTGACTAAAAATATACCTGCACCACAGGCAGGATCAAGAATTCTTAGGCTTACGGCTTGTTGCGGAGTTTTCTTCTTTAACAAAACTCCAATTGTATTCTCAATAATGTAATCTACAATGTATGTTGGCGTGTAATAAACTCCTCCTGCTTTTCTGATTTTTGACACTTGGTTTACGATCGCTTTTCCCTTAGTTTCAACCTGAATTTTCTTCCCTAAAAATCGCTCATACATCTGAGCTAAAAGCTCAATTGGCAACTCTGAATGCTCAAAGGGATAATCAGGATGATAAAGTGTTGAAATAATAGGCTGAAAGGATTCATCTGGAATCGTTAAATTCAATTCAATTTGAAAGAAATTAGAACTATAGCGATCGCCGACCTGCTGGAATAAACCATAAAGACGTTTGTAAACTTGCCTATGTTGGATGAGTTCTTGCAATTGTCCATCAGGTTCGAGGTTACGCCCTTCACATAACCGCAGAAAAACTAAACCATTGATGATTGTCTGTATCGCAACACTCAAATCTTGTCGATGCAAGTGAGGATTATGAGCATAAACTGCGATCGCTAATCGCTCACGCCATACTTCAATCTGCTTCAAAATTAATTGAACTGGGCTTGTAGAGGTCATTCTCATTCTCTTAGGAATGAGAATAGAATAACGCTTGGGTACTGCCTATTAGATACCCAATGAAGAAATATTCAATGAAAAAACGTTGTACATCGTTAGAGAGTCGTGTTGAAGCAAGCCGACGAAGACCGACTAGCTGCAAGGAGTTGGGAATAAAGTGCTATCTGAAACCCAACACGCTACTCTGACGCAATACAACGCTAACTGGAAGGGAACTCAAATGTAGTTGCCATTAATCCTTATGATAACCTTGACTTTTATAGATAAAAATCACTAGTTCTGATATTTGTGATAGACTCTTATCTATAAACTAGCGCTCAAAGATTGAAAAGTTCAATAACAGATTAGCTTAAAGATCTAATCCCGGACAGTAGTCAACCATACACCAATACAACAACTGATTGGGCTGAAGGTTGCAGAAAGCAACCCAGACCCTATTGCAATTCATCTCGACTGTAAACAAACTGCACATAGGAGATTTAGCAGTTGATTCACGCCACTCTGCACCAATTGAAAGTTTTTGAGGCAACGGCTCGTCATGGCAGTTTCACCAGGGCAGCCGAAGAATTGTTCCTGACTCAGCCTACGGTCTCGATGCAGGTCAAGCAGTTGACAAAGGCGATCGGCTTACCCCTATTCGAGCAGGTTGGTAAAAAGCTGTACCTCACCGATGCTGGACGAGAACTCTTTTCTACCTGTCAGGATATCTTCCAAAACCTAGAGCAACTCGAAATGACGATTGCCGACCTAAAAGGGATGAAGCAAGGAAAATTGCGACTTGCCGTCATTACAACCACTAAATACTTTATGCCTCGGCTTCTGGGCCCTTTTTGTCAGCGGTATCCGGGTATTGACGTGTCTCTCACCGTCATTAACCACGAGCGGGTGATTGAACGACTTGCAACCAATCAGGATGACCTCTATGTGATGAGTCAGTTACCCGAACATCTCGATATCAAATCCTATCCATTTTTGGAAAATCCGTTGGTAGTCGTTGCTCCGCGTAACCATCCACTGGTAGGCGAGAAAAACATCTCTCTTAAGCGGTTGTCGGAGGAAATATTTATTATGCGAGAGCCAGGATCGGGAACTCGGCGGGCATTTCAGATGATCCTGGACGCCCAGAAGCTCAGCGTTAAGGTGCGCTTGGAGTTGGGGAGTAATGAAGCAATCAAGCAGGCGATCGCAGGCGGCTTAGGGCTGTCTGTCCTATCACGCCACACATTAACAATGGATAGTCATGAAATTACTGTCTTGGATGTCGAAGGGTTTCCAATCCAACGGGATTGGTATGTGGTGTATTTGGCCGGAAAACAACTCTCTGTAATCGCCAGCACATTCCTGGACTACTTGAAAGAAGCTGCATTAAAGCTAGCAGAAGAAACTTGCTTGCAAAAAGGATAGGTGCAGCCCATATTTATTATGGATTTATGGCTGTTGAATGGATTGAGCAGGTTGAGTCGGCTGCACCTGCCGAATAACATATCGGGGTATTGGGGTTAAGCGGTTGTCAGCGGCTCCTTTCTCCAGAGGTTTCATCGCCAGCCCAGCGATTCCTCCGGCTGCCAAAATGTAAAGAGGATTCACCATCGCGTTGAGAATACAGTCAATCATGTAGAGGGAGACGGCGATCGATAACGCAATTGATCCCCCAATTTTAGGCTTAAACCATAGCCTTGGAGGACACCGGAGCCAGATTAAAGCCAGTGTCGGAAGCAACATCGCCCCGAAGAGACAGAACAACCCAATAATCCCACGTTCACCGAATGCGAGAACCCACAAACTATCTTGAACCGTAAATGAGCCGTCTTCAAACATGACCCGCGATCGACCAAATCCTCCCCAACCAAACCAAAACATTTCTCGCGCCCGATCGACCAACAATTCCTCGTTGTCAAATCGAAATTGTAGTGACGCTAATCGGTCTTCTGGAAAGATTCTCGATAGGTAAGTGATCAATTGGTCGGAGAAGAAAGTTTCTGTCGCAGCATTGACATAAAGGTATGCAAAAATTCCAGCAACGACCAAGAAAACAGGCAACGCTGTACGGAAGAATTTGCCAGCCAGCAGAACTGCAAGCCCAACTGCAATCAGCGTATAAGCACCCGTTGAACGAACTAGGATAAACGTGACAAACAGACTGCCAACTAGCCATTCGATCGGATAGCCCCAAAGTTGTTTAATTGCTTTTGATTGCCAAAGCCAAATTCCAGCCAGCGTCGCCGCCAACATGAACGCTCCGACAGCAAGACCATGCTGTAAGAAAATAGTAGGTCTGAAGCCTCCAAGCCGGATGGTTTGACCAAAATCTGCCCCAGCATGTGCCCCATAAACGATTCGGTGTAACTGTGGACTGAAGCGGTTTTCAATCAGACAAAGCGGAACGTAACTTAATCCGCCGATAAAGAGTCCCATTGCCATTAGGCGCAACCCTTCCAGGTTATTGAGATAAATCCGCCCTAGAAAATAAGGAACTCCCCAAATTACAGTTTGATCCAAAATAGCAGCGAAGCCATCATAGGCACCCAAATCATTTGTGAGAGACGAAATCAAAGGAATGACGCACCAGAAAACCATTGGGATATCAATCCAACTAAGCCGGAATGAGCTAAAGCGCCCTACGTCAAAAATGAGTGTGGCAAGCAAAATGCCATAGCTTGTTGCAGAGGCTTTGCCGTAATCTGGAATGCCTGGTATTTCCAATACAGCTTCGGGTAGGTAAAGCCAAGCTACAACGAAGCTAATCACAACCGCTTTTCTGGCAGGATATTTTGAAAACAGGTAAAGGACGGTTGGAATCCATAGAAACATCACCAGTGGCACGGTGAAACTCACTGATGCAAATGCATTACCGGGAAAAAAGAATCCCAATCCCATTGGAACCTCCGATCGTAGTCATCCAACGCCCTACAGTAACCTGTAGCTAAAGCCATCCTTCTGCCATCATAGCTGACTGATTCTTAGAGAATTTACAGCTACATAGATATTTTCTTTTTCTGTCAATTCGATCGCAAATCCGACAGATTTTATAGAGACACGCATGATACACCCTGCAATAACCTTGTTTTAAGATTCATCACCATAGGGTCGTTTTCCATGATCGCGATGGTAGAGATATTGTTTAAGTTGTTGCTTGTGCTGAACAGTTCGTCGGACGAATTGAAGTGGGCGTCCAACTAGTTTCTGTACTGCGGATTGTTGCAACCACTGTTCATAACCTTTGATGATGGAACCTGCTAGCAAATCGCGCCAAAGCATGGCAATCCGATCGGTTGAGAATTCTTTGGCACGATTGAAGCCATTCTCGATCATTGCTCTGACCAAATCTGGATCGTCTTTCAGTCGGCGTATCGCAGCAATCACATCTTCGGGTGTACGAACTTCAATATAGTCTAACTCTGACTGGCGAAGGGCTTGGTAGGCAGGTTCTGAGCCGAGTAGAACTGGACAACCTGCGTGCCATGCGTTAATCAATTTCACCGCAGGCTTCACTTTAAAGTCTTGTTCGGTCAAGTTGCGGACAGCTAGAATGACATCGCTTTGAGTGTAGTCAGCCCAGTATCGATACTGCTCAACCGATTTACATGCGGCGTCAGATGAACTCATCACAAAGGTAATACCCATCTCCTGCAATCGCTGATAAAATTCTGGTTCTTGGAATGGCTTTGCCAGGTTTAAAATACCGCCTTTGAAGTCAAGAGTTTTAATATCAGTGCTGCGAGAGCGATCGCGAGGTTTTAGGGTTGGTTGAGGCCAGTGTGGTAAAAAGTGGTCGGTGGGTTGGAGAACATTCAAGGGATTCATGACAGTCTGCTGTTCACAAATTTCTGGACGCGCCGAATCCAAGCGACAAGCCACCACATAACTATTAAATGGCATATCTCGTATCATTAAATGATGATATGCAACAACACAGATTTGTCCAGGAACGAAATCAGAGACAAGATGGACATTCAGACCCCGCTGCTTGAGATGGATATAGGTTTGGGCGCTCCAAATATCTACACCATCAATGCAACGTTCATAGTAAGGTTCTAAATCGGCAGGTAACGAATCACAGCCCATCAACTCCTGAAACTTATCTATATTTTTGTTTACGAAATACACTGGATATGGAAACACAAGTTTACCTCAAACAATCATGCAGCGTTCTGAGAACATTGATGGCAGGGTGAAATTGTTTTGAACTTGATCAATGCAATTACGGACGCAGAAAATTCAACTTGCGTTTCAACTCTTACAATTAAGCACTGGCTGCTTTGAGTGGATTGGAGTTGGAGAACTCACCGTGTTTTTGGCGATCGATCGCTGTATCCAGTGCTGATTCAAACAAAGTCACAGCATCTTCGATGGTGTAATTTGCGATCTTGCTATATGCTGCATCTGACATTTGTTTCCACTCAGCTTCAGAAAGATTACAGATATGTTCGATCGCCATTGCCATATCGTCGGGATCTTCAGGCTTCACTAAAATTCCAGCCCCATCAGTCAGAAGTTCTGGAGCGGCTCCGGCAGGGGTGCCAATTACGGGTGTTCGACATGCCATTGCTTCTAAAATGGGTAAACCAAAACCTTCCGCTCGACTGCCAAACAACCAAACATCACACTGAGAATATATTCCCCTAATCACATCTTGAGAGGGACAATGAGCAAATTCACTGCCAGGAGGTAAAGGCAAATCTGGAGAAAGCGCTTGGCTACCAAAGGCAAGCAAGCGAAGATTGGGAATCCGTTCAGATGCCAGCGAAAATGCCTTGAAGCTGATATCACAGCCTTTCCAAGGAGCAGTTGCATACATTACTCCTATAGTTGGAAGGGGCTGCTTACCGCGAGGTGGTGCGTAGAATTGAGCCGTATCAACACTGTTAGGGACTAAGGATACATTGAAATCGTTATACCGCTCTCGCATAATGTCCGCAATCCACTGTGAAACAGTGATTTTGTGCAGAGGCAGTGAATAACTGGCTTCTACTTTTTCCTTAGGTAGATAGTCAAATACCTCGTGATGTTGCACAAAATAGACTTTTGTCCCTTTTGCGGGAGACAGATTAGCCACCCATTCGGCCGTTTCCCACCAAGTTGCGATCACCACATCTGCATCAGGAAGATCGGCATCGGTAATGGGACGAAAGCGATCGACGAAGTGACGCGGCACATCAATATTGTCAAAGTGGGAAAGACGCTTTCGCTTTGGAATCAGGCCTCGCCCCCTAACCAGCGAAGCCATGTGTTGACGGAAGGTAACTGGTTGTGGTGGACGAGCAATGAGGAATACATCATGCCCTCGGCTCTGGAGTTGTTGGGCATAAGTGGCAAGCACTCGATCGCCACCCGCCAGCGTTAACCCACCCATGACCACGGTGATTTTCATAAGCTCTATCCAGTAAAAGATGCTTTCACTTAACAATGGACTAAATGAACCAGAACGATGCCATTTTGGGTTTGTAATGCCAACGATGCTTAACCGATCGCCAGAATGGACCCAACTGAGACTTGCCAAATGCAATCCGCAGCTTTCTAGCCAATGGCATCGGCGGATGACCGTAATAGAGTGCCTTCGCGGGATCAGGGTTGGCATCTGAGAAGCCAACGTTCATGTAGCGTTTGACATCCTTGCGGACACGATACTTTTCACGAGTGGCTTTCAGGCGATGTTCATGCAGGTTAGTGTGGAAGACTGTCCAGTTGACATCTTCGACCTTGCAGAGTGTGAAAACAGCATGGCGTTCAATATACCGCTCTAGGGCGATTTCCAGGATATAGCGACCCCGATCGGCGCTATCATATTCTACGATCGCAGGGTTAACGCCCTTAAAGCCAGATTTGATATAGTCTCCAGCATATTCATGCATTGCCGCCATGAAGGTTGTTCGCTTCATCAGGGCAAAATTAAGGCTGCACTTATAGCTGTAATACCAACCATCCCAAGCATCATGGCTCTTAGAAGGGAGGTTGAATGAACCACCGACTGACATCACTTCATCGCGATCGAGATAACCGAGCGATTCTTCCAGCCACCCTTCATGACCTTTGCGATAGGGCAATGTGTCAATGTTGAACCAGAGGACGTAGGGTTTAGTGGCGATCGCGCCAGCGCGATAAATCTGGACGAAGCCCAAATGGTGTTTCCGTTCGTCGTGGTCAGGGTGAATGAATTGAATTTTGTCAATCATTCCTTGCTTATAGAGTTTCCAATACACATCCAAGGTTTCAGCATTGCTTCCGGCATCCACAATGATCACTTCACCGGGTTTGCCACCCAGAAACTCAAACCAGTCGTTCAGCACATCTTCAAGAACAATACCATCCCCGTAGTTCCGAGCAATTAGGGAAATTTCACTTAGTTTACTGACTTGCTCACTCATGATTGACCACCTCATGCGATTGATTCAAATACCTGCTGCTGAATAGTCCAATGGCTGTCTTCTGCCTTGCAGAGAACATACAGCTTACGACTATCGATATACCGATCCAATGCCAGCTTCACCATGTCTTTCCCATTGCCCTCCGCTTCAGCAGGGTTCTCGCCTATGAAACCGGCTGTGATATAGCGATCGGCATACTCATGGGTGGCATCAATGAATGTGTTCCACTTCATCAACGCAAAATTGAGATTGCACTGGCGGCTGTAATACCATCCGTCCCAAGCATTGTGATACTTCGGGGCATTCAGAGAGCTACTCACTGCCATCACTTCATCGCGATCGAGATAGCCGATCGCCTCTTTCAGCCAATCGTCTTGCCCTTGGCGATGGGGGATGAGATGAGTACTGAACCAGAGGATGTAAGGCTTACAGGCGATCGAGCCTTCCATATAAATCTGGATATGTTCCTCTGCCTGAGCCTGCTCTCGATAACTGGGTTGGCTGAGTTGCAACTTATCGATTAGTCTCTTATGAAACAGTGTCCAGTAAGCATCCTGAACCTCGATATGGCTGCCATTGTCTACCAAGACAACTTCACCGGGTTTTCCACCTAAGAAATCAAACCACTTAAGCAGAGTCTCTTCAGAAACAGTCGTCTCTCCATCAGGATGAATGATTAGAGAGATGTCTTTTAGATAGCTGGGTTGTTCACTCATAGTACGGACTGCCCTAGGATTCATTTACAGCGATTTATTCACCGTGCAACGTGCCACTTACATTGACACTACTAAATGATTCAATCGTTCTCTAGGTAAATACAGTGAGATGTCGTTAAATATGCGTGAATTCAACGAATCTTCAAATTACTGTAAAGTAAACAATCCCTCGAATGGGAGTCCAAGCCCCAATGCATTACGAATCATGGCTAAGACGCTAAGAATTGCCAAAAATAATGCCGTGGAAAGCGCATCTTGCCTAAACACAGGCAATTTCTCACGCCAAAGTCCATAGGCTGTGGCACACCAGATTGGAATATTACTCAAAGCAACCGCCAGCACCGCACCCACTTCCCCCAGAGGAGAGTAAAAGCCAAACGGGATGCCAATGGCATACACCAGAAAGCTTGTGAAAGAAGCAAACGCATTGTAACTGGGCTTTCCGATCGCGATTAATGCCGGATCGATCGTTTGAGTCAGCATGATGGGCCAAAGACCCATCGACAGCAGTGGCACCATCCAAGACGCATCAACAGAGTAGCTTTCTCGATAAAGAATCTTGACGACGATATCGCTAAACCCAACCAGAGCCGCTAACCCAAACGCGGCTGCAATCAAGATCGGTCCGCGATTCCGCAGAATTTTAGCTCGGAATTCATCACGCGGAAGATCGACAAATTTTGAGTATGCCGGATAAATGACTTTGCCGCTAATCGCCAATAAAACGCCACGCGGAATGTCGGAGAGCGCATAGGCAACATGGTAGATCCCCAACAACTGAAGGGTAAATAGTGTCCCTAGAATCAATCGATCGGCTTGTGTGGCAAGAAATGTCAGAACGGTTGACACGAAGATCCACTTACCGAAGGAAATCAGTTCCTTGACGGCTTTCGGTTCCCATGTGAAGCGGTTAGGCGCGATCGAGTTTAAGCGGTGACTCCAGAACAACTGAAACGAGGCTGATACAAAATTACCTACAATTAACGCCCAGATGGAAGGGCTAATAGCGGCCCAAATCAGGGTCACTGAAATCGAGGTGACTTGTCCTCCCAGTTCATAAAGTGCCAGTTGTCTGACCGAAAGATGACGGTTGAGGCTGAAGATGGCTGTGGAGTTAAACCCATTCAGAAGGGTAGCAATACCGACGATCGGAATCAACCATAGCAGCTCAGGGGTTTTGTAAATTTGAGAGGCTGGAAAAGCAATGAACAGGCAGCAAACCCACAGTCCTACCCCTCGCAAGACTTGCACGGTCCAAGCGGTGTTCAAAAAAGCTGGATCGTCTCCTCGTTTACTCTGAACCACATTGGCATTAATCCCCAGATCCGAAAAGAGATGCAGCCCCGTGATAAACACATAAACTAGACTCATCAATCCGAACAGTTCTGGCACGAGGAGGCTAGTTAGAACGATGTTGCTGACGAAACGAACAACTTGACTAGTACCGTAGCCAATAATCGTCCAAATTGCGCCTCGAATGGCAAGCTTTTTGACGGATGAGCTAGAGGCTGACATGAATTACTCCGTTGGCAGATGGACAGTAAAAACAAAGGGATTGGGCATCAGTTCCCCTCGGCAGGGGAAACATTGGCAAAATGAATAGTTTTGGATTCAGTGGTTTCATCAGGTAGACGTTGCCCTGTAGAACGGAATAAGGCGGCCAATTTACCCGATTCGATCGCGCTATTATGCTGCTGCGCTACTTGGTCTGCGCCTTGCTGCCCCATGCGTTCTAATTCTGAAATAGGAGATTGCAATGCCGATCGCATAGCATTGGTTAAAGCGTCAATGTCTCCAGGGGGCACAAGCCAACCACTGATCCCCGGTCGAACGAGTTCAGGAATTCCAGCGATCGTCGTGCTGATCACGGGACGATGGAGAGCTAACGCTTCCATAATGACCACAGGCAACCCTTCTGCAAAGCTAGGCAACACCATCACGCGAGAGGTTAAAAGGCGCTGACGGACTTCTGTACTGCTTGCCCAACCTGTAATTTCGACACAGTTCTCTAAATTCAATGCCGCAATGAGGGCTTCAATTTCAGCGCGTAACGACCCATCACCAACGAGGATCAGCTTGAAACGTAAGCCTTCTGAGGCAAGACGCTGTGCTGCATCAATCAGAAGAACTTGCCCTTTGTCTTCACAAAGCCGCCCCACACAAACAAATTGGGGGTCATCCGGAATGGCAGTAGGCAGTTGAATCAAGAAGTCTTGATCCACTCCACAATGCACAACATGAATTTTTGACCATTGATTGAAATCACACCAGCGATAAAGCTGACTCTTGCCAAACGAACTAATCGCCACGACAAACGCCGATCGCCTAATCTTTTCGGGAAGCGCGATCGCCTTAACCTTGTCGAACTCTTCAGGACCATGAACCGTGAAGCTGTACGCTGGACCTCCAAGCGTATGACACAACAGGGCAACCGTCGTGGAATTAGTGCCGAAATGGGAATGTATATGAGTGATTCCCTCCTCGGCAAACCAACCCAATAAGACACACGCCTCAGCAAAATATGCTAAATGACGGGCAACGCCTTGTTCAGATTGCCAGCCAATCTTAAATGTCAAGCGTAGGGACTGCAAAAAGCGTATGGGGCGAGTGACAGCGACGCGAAGCAACCCGGAAAGCAATCCCTTTATCCCGCTTCCTAACACAAACCGAGTTTTTTCTAGTTCTTGTTTGTCTGCCTCATCCACCAATTCAGCCGCACACGATCGAATTGAAAACCGCGACACGGGAATGCCACACGCTTCAAGAGCCAGGATCTCTCGTCGAATGAAGCTATGGCTAACTTTAGGATACTGGTTGATGAGGTAGGCGACTTTCAAAGACATTAGCTTACGTAAATTCTTCGAGCGTTTGAGCGATTAACTTCCATCAAATACCAATACAGTCGATCGTGGGGATCAACTGGACAACGTTTCACCCTTTCTTTTTGTTAAGGTTCTCTACTTTCGACAAGAATAAAGCTTTTACAAAGCTTTTATACAGATAAAGTTTTATTCTTTGCTAGAATTTGGAGAAGCAAAACCCAAGTTTTTACGGTTGACAAATTGATATTTAACCCAATATTGGGTTTACTCTTATCATGGGTTTATCACTAATGAGAAGCGTATTAACTCATGTAGTTTTCTTAAAGATGTCCATTTATAATTTTAGATGTCATCAAGAAAGTTCACGGTGATTGGCCTCTCACACTTAGGGATTATTACCCATGTCGAGGTAGAGTGATCTTCTCACCCTGTTGATACATCTGAGAGCAGCACAATTCCTGAACGACAAATTCAGTAACAGATTCAGTAAAGCTACGCCTCAATTGAACCGCGTGACCCTTGCAAACTACTCCAACGGTCGCGTCATCCTAGTCGCGATAGTATTTCTAACCCTTCTCGCTTACGGTCTATTGTTACTCC
The DNA here is from genome assembly GCA_012033255.1 of Cyanobacteria bacterium RU_5_0. Classification (GTDB taxonomy): domain Bacteria; phylum Cyanobacteriota; class Cyanobacteriia; order Elainellales; family Elainellaceae; genus JAAUSF01. The sequence goes on along the minus strand of JAAUSF010000028.1, from coordinate 21,219 downwards.
GTTTGTTGTTTCAACCTTTCTTCGTGCCAGCACCCACCCTACTGACTGACCCATTCTTGCAACTGCCGACCGAGACTTCGGTGCGAGTGGTTTGGTTTACAGAATTTGCGGGTTCTCGTCATGCAGTCGAGTATGGAGAAAATTTGAAACAAACTGCGATCGCCGCAACTGCTCAACTGAGCCATGTTCGAGAAGATCCGCAATCTAAAGTCGGAGAACAAACCACAGAGGGGCAAGTTTACCCAAAGCCTACTCTGCGGAACATTTGGCGGCATGAAGCAGAAGTAACTGGGCTAGCCGCAAATGTCCGGTTGCCCTATCGAATAACGAGCATCCGGGAGGATGGTAAGACCGTGAGCAGCGATCGCTTCACCCTTTCACCGCGCCCCCCCGCAAGCACTCCGCTAAAAATTCTGCTCACCTCCGATCATCAACTGAAACCCATGACCCCTGCCAATTTACAGAAGGTGGTGGAAACCATTGGACAGGTTGATGCTGTGTTCTTAGCGGGTGATTTGGTCGATATTCCCGATCGCGCCTCTGAATGGTTCGATGACAATGGAGGAAATGCCTTTTTCCCATGCCTCCAGGGTCGTGCAACGTATGAATTGGAATCAGAGAGCAGCAAAACCCAATATACCGGAGCCGCCTTAATTCAATCTGCTCCTTTGTTTCCATCTGTGGGTAACCATGAGGTGATGGGGCGCTTCTCAATGGATAAAGGATTGAATGAACAATTTAATGATCCCATTCCACGGCAGATCGCTGAGCAGTTTTACGCCCAACTTGCCTCAGCGATCAACCCAAACAACGATCCAGCCGTTCAGCAGGAATGGGTGAAAAATAATTCGTTCAATACTGATACTTACGAAGAACTGTTTACGGTGCCGTCTGAGAGTCCGGGTGGAAAGAAGTATTACGCAATTAGCTTTGGAGATGTGCGGCTGATCTCGCTATTTGTCACAAATATTTGGCGAGTTCCTAGTCTGAATGCAGGAGCCAAAGGACGCTTCCGAGAGCGAGATGAAGATTTAACCGATCCGACGAAGTGGGGCTACGGTCAACATATTTTCGAGTCGATCGCCCCTGGAAGCCAACAATATGAATGGCTACGCGCAGAACTGGCTCGTCCAGAGTTCCAGCAGGCGAAGTATAAGATTGTCATGTTCCATCATCCGCCGCATTCATTAGGGGATAATATTGTTCCGGCATACACCGATCCAGTGCAGGCGATCGATTACTTTGCGGATGGTCAAATCAAAGCGGTTCGCTATGAGTATCCGATCGGTGCAGATTATTTGATTCGAGATGTGATGCCTCTACTGGAATCAGCCGGAGTCAATTTAGTCTTCTATGGGCATTCTCATATTTGGAACCGATTTGTCAGTTCCACTGGAATGCATTTTTTAGAAACCTCTAATGTAGGAAATACTTACGGAGCTTACACGTTCACCGCCAACAAACGACGACAAATTCCGATCGGCTTTGGTGAAACCTATGCAGCGATGGGTGATCCAAATGGGCTAGACCCTGTGATGCCATCGATTAATCCATTGGTAAATGAAGCTGGACAACCCCAGCCATTTATTACCAGTGATGAGATCACGGTGTTCAGCATTTTAGACACCGAAACAGGAACCATCAGTAGCTATCGCTTCGACACACGAAAACCCGATTCCAGTGTGATTAAATTTGATGAGTTTCAAGTGAATGCCAGAATACCGCTCCCGTGATCGCGATCGTCCCACCTGCATGAGCAAGATCTCCGCGCCACGGTTTCACGTTTTTGAAAGCATTTGATATCAAACGTTACTATTGCAGTTGAAGAAAATGTGAGCGTTTCGACGGCAAAATTGGGCAGACTATCTCTTGTCATAAAAGTATGGGGTATCAAAAGTTATGGCGGATCGGGATAGTCAGCTAGGCGGAGCTAGAAACCTGGGCTTACCTGCCAACAGACGCGATCGACTCGGAAGGAACGACCTAGATGACTTGTATCGCGTCAATTTAACTGGGCGTAGCACTCTTGAACTAGGAGTTTCTGAAATTGCACGGCGATCGAATTTTAATGTTGAGGTCTATTCGTTCAAGCGTCCCTCGAATCAGATTCCTAGAAATATTCGTAATCAGGATTTCAGAAGACTAAGGGCAAGAGATCGCAACACCTTCTTATCTTCAATTGGGGCATCCCGAAAAGGGGGGAACGCGAACGAGAATCTATCATTAAATTTGGATGCAGGTGAGTATTTGGTACGAGTGTCACGTCAGACTGGAGACAGCCGCTATCGTTTAAGGGCAACCGCTACACTCATTCCTACTCTCCCAAGCGACACAACGCCCCCGACGGCTGCGCTAAATGCCTCTCCCCTAACAACAGGCGGTGGTGCTGCCTATGATTTTGTTGTTACCTACAGCGATAACGTTGCGATTAATACGGGGACGATCGACGGCAACGATATTCGCGTCACAAGTCCCAGTGGTTTCAATCAACTCGCAACGCTGGTAAGTGCAACTCCGGGAGGCAACGGCACTCCTCGCACAGCAACCTATCGCGTCACTGCTCCAGGCAACACATGGGATGCTGCCGACAACGGAACATACACGGTTTCGTTACAAGCGAATCAGGTGACGGACACCAATAGCAATGCGGCAGCAGCAGGGGCATTAGGAACCTTCCAGGTCAACATTGCTGCGACTCCGGGCGGTGGTGATCCGGGCGGTGGTGATCCAGGCGGCGGTGTTGTCCGCGATGGCAACAGCATTGCCGGAGCAACGTTAGTGAGCGGCATTCCTATCACCCTCACCGGAAGCGTCACCAATACCGACACTCAAGATTTCTACCAGATCACCACAGGCACCAGGGGCGACTACTTGATTGAGTTAGCTGGATTAACGGCGGATGCGAACATTTCGATCGTCAATGCAGATGGGAGTTCGGTGTCCAGATATCAATCCCAGGCTGGCATCACCCAAGAGAAATTTATTCAGCCCTTGGACGCAGGAACTTTCTATGTTCGCGTTTTTCAGAGTGCGGCAGGCAACGAAACCAACTATTCGTTGGCGATCGGCAACAAACTTACTGACACCGTTCCCAACGCGATCGCAACTGTCACCCCAATTCCTATTCCGGCAAACAATACCACAACATTTACTGGAGCAAACTACGTCGTCGATGGAGGGATTGATTCCCCGGTAGATTATTACCGCTTCAGGACTGCTCCAGCCGCCAATAGTACCGATCGTCCGCTCCTCCGAGTGCAATTAGATGACCTGTTCGGCAATCTGGATATCGAAGTGGTTAGTCTCGGTGTTGACGGTCAACCCATCCCAGGTAGAGGAGGCATCTCCGATGCATCAAGTCGCAGTCCGAGTGGAACCTTTGGGCAAGGGTCTGAAGACTTTAGCGGCATCCTCTCTCCAGACACAGAGTATATCATCCGTATCTTTGCTCCTAATGGATCGGGTGAAGGTTCCACATATAACCTGACCGTCGATCTCGCTGTTGCTTCGGATATCCCCGCCAAGACGAGAGGTATCCGTCCCGGTGGAGAATCTTCTAACCCCCGAAATGTCACGGAAGTTGGCAACTTTACCTTCTTCTCGGCGGAAGATGGCAGCGAGCCAAGCTCACCAAACTCCTTGTGGCGCACAGACACCACAATAGACGGAACTCAGAAGTTTGGAGACTTCGTATCGTTGGGCAATTTCACGGCGGCAGGGAATAGTGGCAACAACACTCTCCTTTACTTTGTGGCAAACGATGGAACACCCAATCTAGGGAACGATCTATTCAAATGTGATCCTAACGGCGTGATTAGCCGTGTTCGAGATGGGGATGATCCAATTCTTTCTAGCTATGCAGACCTGACAGCCGTGGGCGATCGACTCTACTTCCTTGCTGAGGCTGGAACAGGTACAGGCAGACGGCTCTACAGAACAGGAGTCGATGGAACAGGTGTAGAATTGGTTTTGACCGCCGGTGGCGCAGAAATTTTAGGTACACGAGTTCGAGATTTGACGGCAGTTGGCGATGATGCCCTGTTCTTTGACGGCAGGTTCGGAGCCGATGGGAGCCAATTGGCATACATCCAGAATGCTCGTACTGCTAATAACACTCCAACAGAAATTTTCCTAACCAGTACCAATCCCCCTGAGGCAGTTGATCCTAACGACTTAGTTGCTGTTAGTGCCAACACCTTGTATTTCACTGCTGAACCAAGCACTCTGGATCGCAAACTGTACAGGTACACTATTGGCGACGCACAGCCCACTCTGGTTAGCCTGGGTGGTATTGCTCCCAATCCTGGCAACCTGATTTTCGTGGAGGGAACGTCCTCTCCTAATACCTTATACTTCACAGCCGATACCATCGACACCTCCAGTAACCCAGTTGGAGAGGAATTGGTGAGAATCGTCAATCCTGCGTCGTCTACCACTGCTGAACTCGTGAGCAATATCACTCCTGATGCTGGTAGTTCTGATATTGCTGGCTTGGTTGCGCTGGATGGTACAGGCAGACTGGCATTCATCACGATCGATCCTGCCGATAACTTATCCAAGGTATGGGTTACGGATGGCACTGACGCTGGGACGAGAGCAATCACCCTTACAGGTAACATCACTGAATACAATCCCAGCCCAACTCAGTTAGCAGCAGTAGGCGGCACAATCTTCTTCGCAGCAGACACCCCGACCGAGGGCAGAGAACTCTGGAAGTATGATACTGATGCAACCAATACCTTAGCGACCTTGGTTGGAGATATCAACACTACTGATGATCCGAGTAATCCAGACGTCGTACCTAACTCCAATCCAGGCTCGTTTGCTGTTGCCAATGACACACTTCTGTTCACAGCGGATGATGGCGTTGACGGCATCGAACTTTGGTCAGTGCTACCCTAAACTATCTCTCGATCGAATTCACTCATCACCGTAAATTCACTAACTTTATTTGATACCCAATCATAAACTATGAGAACGATCGCCTTTCCATCTCGGAGGGGCGATTTTTTTCAGCAAGTCTCTCTGGAATACCGCAGAAGCTTTGTATCTCAGAGCATTTGTGTTATCCGTGAAATCTATAGCCATAGTCATATTGGTTAGGACATTTTTGTGGGGCGGCGGAGCCGCCCCACAAAAATGTCCATGTCCTAACCTAACTGACTACAGCTATATTTTTATCTGATGATTAGCTAAATCAGAGAGTGTAATAACCGTGTAAATACGGTGATGTTAGAATAAACGTCTAAAATTAGACAAGATCACTGACTGTTTTGTGATGAAGATTGACAACTCTAAGGATGACCCACTCTTAAGGGGACATCGTGATGCGATCGACCAACCATCTCACGGCAGCCAACCATCTTAAAACCGCTAGAGCCATTCCGACCCAAGGCCGCAACGTTTTCACAGGACAAGTTGGAGAGCCTCATCCCGATCGCTTATACAAACTCAACTTCAAGCAACACAGCCATCTCAATTTATCGTTAACCCGACTGAAAGCAGATGCAAACTTAACTCTGCTCGATCGCAACGGCAAAACCTTGAGTCGATCGACTCACAAAGGGCACTCCAATGAATCGATCGCTCGTACCGTTGATACAGGTACTTATTATGTGCGGGTCTCTCGCCATCGCGGAAATACTCGCTATCGGCTGAATCTGGCAGTCAATCCAGTAGCAGAGACTTTGGCTACAGAACCTCCTATCACCCCTAGTTCTGGCTCTCTGATTGATCAGGTGTTAGCGTTGACTAATACCCATCGTCAGCAGGCAGGCTTAAAACCCTTGCGGCTGAATGCCAATCTATCGACAGCGGCTCAATCCCATAGCCAAGACATGGCACTGAGTGACTACTTCGACCACGTTGGCAAAAATGGCTCAACTGCATACGATCGCCTTACCGCCGCAGGCTACAACTATTCCCTTGCCGCCGAAAATATTGCCGTCGGGTTTCCTACCGCTGCTTCTGTTGTCTATGCCTGGATGAATAACCCCCACCACCGAGTTAACATGATGCATCCTGATCTCCAAGAAATCGGCATCGGCTACTACTTCCTGGCAAATGATACGGGTAGCACAAACTACCGCTACTATTGGACGCAAGATTTCGGTACACGCGCCTAAAGTCAACGACAGATTACCCGTCCCCTCTCAAAAAATTTGGAACTTAGCAACGAAACCTTACCGTCAGGGAACACTAAACCGGAATGTCCTATGAGACACAAGGAGGAGGACTTGGCAGAGGAACGGGCGTATTGGCTTGCCTGGTCGAAAATTCCAGGAATGGGTGCTGTCTTGATTCGTCGATTGCACTTGCATTTCGGAACGCTGACAGCCGCTTGGAATGCAACTCCAGCGAGGTTGATGGCTGTGGATGGCGTGGGGCTGCAAACGGCGGAAGCCGTTGTGGCTGAGCGGCGACAGGTTGATCCAATGCAACTCCTGGCTCAACATGAGCGAGAAAATCCTTGCTTCTGGACACCTGCCGACCCAGACTATCCTCGCCTCTTACTGGAAATCCCTGATCCGCCTCCCATCCTCTATTACTACGGGAGTGTTGATCCACTCGAAAATCAAGGGATTACCCCGACGATCGCCATCGTTGGCACTCGTGATCCGTCTGACTATGGCAGGCGATGGGCACGCAAACTCAGTGCGGCTCTGGTTCAAGCTGGATTCACTGTCGTCTCAGGACTGGCAGAAGGCATTGATACAGAAGTGCATCAAAGTTGCTTAGGAGCAGGAGGGCGGACGATCGCCGTTTTGGGAACTGGAGTTGATGTTGTTTATCCAGCATTTAACCGCAAACTAGCCAAACAAATTACTGAGCAAGGGTTATTACTCAGCGAATATCCATTTGGTACTCAACCCGATCGCCTCCATTTTCCCCGTCGCAATCGCATCATTGCAGGACTGTGTCGTGCCACGCTTGTCCTGGAAGCTCCTCACAAATCCGGTGCGCTAATCACGGCTCGGCTAGCGAATGAATATAGTCGCGATGTCTACGCACTCCCTGGAACACTCGATAATCACCGTTCTAGAGGTTGCTTAGAACTCTTAAATCAAGGCGCACACTTGATCTTAGGGGAAAAAGAATTGCTGGAAGCCCTGGGCACAATTCCAAAACTCCAGTGGCAACCCCCTGTCGCATCAATGGCATCGACCAATCAACTTTCGACCAATCAACTTTCGTTTTTGGCGATCGAACCCTCAAACTCACAATCCATTCGTCTCGAACCCGATCTTCAGATGGTACTGCAAGCGGTTCCCTTAGAACCTGTCAACATCGATCGAGTAGTGCAACAAGCCGGACTCGCGACTGGAACCGTCCTCAGCGCACTGGCGCAACTGGAGTTAATGGGATTGGTATCTCAGCTTCCGGGGATGCGCTACCAACGACAGTAATGAGCGAGGCAGAGGAGTTAGGCTATGCTAGTCAGCATTAGCTGGGTGCATCAATGGTGATTAATATTCGCTGGAAACGGAAGCCACTAAAAATTGATTTTCTTTCCCAGTAAAAGATTTACAAAAAATTAAACAATCTATTGAAGATTCAGTGAATCCCCGGTGGCAAAGATTGGTAAACCGTATATTGCCTGTTATGGTATTTGTCAAACCTCGTGTGGAAGCACAACACCATACCTTATCCTCATTTCGGATTCATTTAAGATTCTAGTGAGGTTAAATGTTGAGAGTCAGAAACTAGAGGGCACTTTAAGAGCAAGACTGGTTCTGTTGCGGATGATTACCTGGAAATACAGAGCGGAAAAGATATGCGAATTTTAGTCACAGGCGGTGCGGGCTTTATCGGTTCTCACCTAATCGATCGATTAATGGAGCAAGAACACGATGTTCTTTGTCTGGATAACTTCTACACTGGGCACAAACGAAATATTCTCAAGTGGTTAAATCACCCCAGTTTTGAATTAATCCGTCACGATGTTACTGAGCCAATTCGGCTAGAGGTTGACCAAATCTATCATTTGGCGTGTCCAGCATCCCCTGTGCATTACCAATATAATCCTGTCAAAACCATCAAAACCAACGTCATGGGTACGTTGAATATGTTGGGATTGGCGAAGCGAGTCAAAGCTAGATTTCTACTTGCGTCTACTTCTGAGGTCTACGGCGATCCAGAAATCCATCCTCAAGTCGAAGAGTATCGGGGTAATGTAAACCCGATCGGGATTCGGAGTTGCTACGACGAGGGTAAGCGCGTTGCTGAAACTCTAGCCTTCGACTACCATGCCAAAGCGATGTAGACATTCGAGTAATTCGGATTTTCAATACCTACGGTCCTCGTATGTTGGAAAACGATGGTCGCGTCGTCAGCAACTTTGTTGTTCAAGCCCTTCAGGGTCAACCGTTAACGGTATACGGCGATGGTTCTCAAACTCGCAGTTTCTGCTACGTAGCTGACCTGGTAGAAGGCATCATGCGGATGATGAACGGAGATTATGTTGGTCCCATCAACTTGGGCAACCCTGACGAATATACTATTCTGCAACTGGCTCAAACCGTTCAACAAATGGTGAATCCAGATGTCCCAGTGCGGTTTGAACCCCTACCCCAGGATGATCCACGCCGCCGCAAGCCAGACATTACGAGAGCGCGTACTCATTTGGGCTGGCAACCAGCCGTACCGTTGCAAGACGGACTACGGTTAACTATTGAAGATTTTCGGGAGCGGGTTGGCAGTTCCGTACAAGCTGGTAGCAAAGCTGTACAGGTTGTATAGCCGTTGTTCCTTCCCCCCCAGATCCAGCGTTCGTCGAGTTGTAGGTTGACGAAGGTCATTGTCGTAGATTCTTAAGGACTTACCCCTATGCGTGTTTGTGTCATCGGTACTGGATATGTTGGCTTAGTAACGGGTGTTTGCCTTGCTCAAATCGGGCACCACGTAATTTGCGTGGACAACAATGAGGAAAAGGTTAAGCTGATGCAAGCTGGACAGTCTCCCATTTTTGAGCCTGGGCTGTCCGAACTCATGCAAAATGCCATTCAAGAGCAACGCATTGAGTTCACAACTGACCTTAATGCAGGTGTAACACATGGTGAAATTCTGTTTATTGCAGTTGGTACACCTCCTTTACCTACAGGTGAAAGCGATACTCGCTATGTCGAAGCGGTTGCTCGTGGCATTGGTGAGCATCTCAATGGCGGCTACAAAGTCATTGTCAATAAGTCAACTGTTCCGATCGGCTCTGGTGACTGGGTACGCATGATTGTGTTGGATGGTGTGGCTGAGCGTCAGAAGGCTCTCGTTGGCGCAGGCAGCAGCGTGGCAACTGAGATCGAAGCCGCCTTTGATGTCGTTAGCAACCCTGAGTTCCTGCGAGAAGGGTCTGCGGTGCATGACACGTTCAACCCCGATCGTATCGTTTTAGGTAGCAACAGCCCGAAAGCGATCGCCATGATGAAAGAACTGTATGCGCCGATCGTCTCTCGTGAATTCGCGGAAGATCAATCGCTAGCAACCGTTCCGGTGCTGGTGACAGATCTTAGCTCTGCGGAGATGATTAAGTATGCGGCAAACGCATTCCTGGCAACCAAGATCAGCTTTATCAACGAGGTCGCGAATATTTGCGATCGAGTCGGCGCGGATGTGACTCAAGTGGCAAAGGGCATTGGTCTGGATTCTCGGATCGGCAATAAGTTCTTGCAAGCTGGGATCGGTTGGGGTGGTTCCTGTTTCCCCAAAGATGTCTCTGCGTTGATTCACACGGCTGATGACTATGGCTACGAAGCGCAATTGATGAAGGCAGCCGTCACTGTCAACCAACGCCAACGCTTGCTAGCCGTGGAGAAACTGCAACAAGTATTGAAGATCCTCAAGGGTAAAACGGTTGGTTTGTTGGGGCTGACCTTCAAACCTGACACTGATGATATGCGCGATGCTCCAGCACTAGACATCATTGAGCAACTGCACCGTCTAGGTGCGAAAGTAAAGGCATATGATCCCCTGGTTGCTCAGAGTGGAATGCGTCATGGCTTATCCAACGTGATTGTAGAAACGGATGCAGAGCGGTTGGCTGATGGATGCGATGCGCTCGTCCTTGTGACCGACTGGAAACAGTTCCGCATCCTCGACTATGCCAAAATGTCGAAGCTGATGAGTCACCCTGTGATTATTGACGGTCGCAATTTCCTGGATCAGCAAGCCTTAGAAGCGGCTGGATTCCGCTACGTTGGAATCGGTCGATAGTCTCCAGGTCAACTAACAGGTCAGATACAACCCACAAGTCAATAGACAGGCAGGCGAACGTAAACTTCTACACGTCCTGTCTGTTTATTTTTCAGGGGTCACCTGTCTCAGTTTTTTTACATAATGTAATACTATAAAGTACAATCTGTTTTTTGTGATGCCGAAATTTGATGACCAACTGGAAACTATTTATGCCACCGATCGCAAAGCATGGCGAGACTGGTTGGAAAAAAATCATCACACCTCGATCGGCATATGGTTGATTTACTACAAAGCCAAAAGCGGTAAACCCAGTGTGCGATATAGCGAAGCAGTCAAAGAAGCTTTATGTTTTGGCTGGATTGACAGCAAAGTCAAATCTTTAGATCAAGACCGTTATATGCAAATTTTCACACCTCGAAAACCAAAAAGCGTATGGTCAAAATTAAATAAGCAGTATATTGAGGAGACTGTCGAACAAGGGTTGATGACTGAGGCAGGTCTGAGAAAGATTGATGCGGCGAAACAGGATGGTTCATGGACTACGTTAGATGAAGTCGAAGCATTGATCATTCCAATGGATTTAAAGCGAGCCTTGGACGCAAACGAAACAGCCAACCGGAATTTTGAGGCATTTAGTAATTCATCAAAGAAGAATATTCTTTTTTGGATTGATAACGCGAAGCGCCCGGAGACAAGGTTGCAGAGAATTGAGCAAACCATAAGTGCAGCAGCAAATAACAGAAATCCATTGGTACGGTATCGCCTAAACCCCTCTTGAGAGACATTACATGCTCTATTTTTACCTATCAAAATAGTGTAAACACACGGCTAGAGTTAATGGTGCTGAAACTTTGAAGACTTCTATGTTACCCCGAGTGATCGATCAACGACTGGTTTATCTCTTTAAGTACTGGCGTAATAGCATCCAGATCGGAATGCGGTATGGTAACGAGCTATATGCCTTTGTCCGCTCTTATCCATCCCACGATCGCCTGCAAGCCTATAGTTTAGGATGTGAACTGGCAGCCACGGGAATGCAGACCTGTGTTACCTGCGCGTCTTGGCGCTACACTGTTTGGATCAGTCTACGGTCTATCCTAACCAACTCTACGCTAACCGATCTTGTGCTGGCAAACTCTGTTTCATCTAGCAGCGTTCAGTCTACCGATTTAGGTGCAGCAAGTCACGTTAATCAGTCTCATGAATATTCAGCCTCGCCACAATTGGAACCTCAGCCCTGAAGAGGCGATCGCTCTCCAGCAATCACTCCGTGATGAAATCATCACAGCGGATCAAATAGGTGTTGTTCACAGGGTTGCTGGAATCGATGTTGGCTTTGAGGATTCTGGGCGGACGACTCGTGCCGCTGTAGTTGTGTTAAGCTTTCCAGAATTGAAATTGCAGCAGCAGGCGATCGCGCGTCGTCCTACCAGTTTCCCCTATATTCCTGGTTTGCTGTCCTTCCGAGAAGTTCCGGCAGTTTTAGACGCCTTGGAGAAGCTGAGTATTACGCCAGATTTACTGCTGTGTGATGGGCAGGGCATAGCTCATCCGCGTCGGTTTGGCATTGCTTGTCATATTGGTTTATTGACAAATTTACCGGCGATCGGCGTGGGCAAGTCTTTGCTTGTGGGCACTCATCCAACGGTTCCTGAGCAAAAAGGAGAATGGGTTCCACTTCAGCACAAAGGGGAGACGATCGGAGCCGTATTGAGAACTCGTCCTGGTACAAAGCCGCTGTATATTTCTCCAGGATATCGAGTTAGCTTGGAGACGGCGATCGCTTATGTGCTTCAATGCACCACAAAATATCGGCTTCCCGAAACCACCCGTTTCGCTCACAAACTTGCCTCTGAGACACCCGCTTCTGAGCTTGACTCTACGTTTAACTCTGAGTCTGAAAATGGACAGTTAACGCTTTTCTAGTTCTCATCTATCGTGAATCCTTACAAAGGCACCAAGACAACACTCAATTCTTTCTTTGTGACGCCTGATGGGTGTCCCGCCCGTCCTACAAGAGATTTAAAGAAGTCACACATCGCATTTTGTGGTTTCGTGGTTTGGTGGTTCAAGCTCCAAGCTGCATTATTTATTTTTTAAGATTCAACCCAAATTTTTATTATCCACACGGAAGACGTGTTAGAAATCAGAAATATGGCTGCTGTAGTGGTCATTGGAAGGATTAATAACTACATTGTTGGGAATTAAACTGGAAGACTTAGGCACTTGAGATGAACGAATTAACGCTGGAATGGGTAGAGGCGGGTCAGGTTAGAACTCAAATGATTACAGACCAACAGCCTAGCAAAAGTCCTGGAACGATTCGCATAGGACGCGATCCAGTTCGATGTGATTTGATCGTGCAACATCCTACAGTTTCGGGATTGCATGTCGAAATTTTTTTTGATTCGTACCACAACGGGTTTTATCTCCGGAATCTGCGGGATTCCAATCCGCCATTTGTCGATCGCCAGCGAGTAACTTACAGTGCCGCTGTTTTGCATCAAGGATCGATTATTGTGCTTGGGCAGTTAGAGATGAAAGTAAAGTCGATCGTGTCTGCGCTAGCTCCGACTGTGGTTACGCCTTTTCACCCCGTTCCCCCTCCTCAGCCCGCTGCCTTTCCTCAGCCTATTCCCCCTTCTCAGCCAGTGGCTCATCCGATCGCCTCTCAGCCTTCCGTCCCTCAACCTATTGCCCCTCAACCTCTTGCCCCCTATGCTGTTGCTCCCCAACCTGTTGCGCCTCGTCTGCCTGTTCCGCCACCGGTAGATCTTCCTTATGGCTTACAGTGTCCTAAGTGCCATCGAGTGTCGTCTTACGAATATTTAGAACGGGGCTGTGCCTGGTGTGGTACGTCTCTGGCATCTGCACAAAGTGTGCTGTTTGTAACAGAGCGATAAGTAATCTGGATTGTGCGAGACTTCAGCGAGGAAAGTGAGCGCTATGCAAATTCAATTGAGTTGGGATGATCCGGCGACAGGAGAAAGACGATCGCCCACCTTAACTCTGCCAGTGGCATTTGGGCGTGAGTTTGCTCGGATGCCCAGCACCTTGAACGATCAACGAGTTGCCCGCATTGTATTGGATAGCGGTCAGGTGTCCCGGTTTCATGCGCTCATTGAGCCGGATGGTTCCGGCGTTGTGATTACGGATCAAAACAGCGCGAATGGTGTGGTGGTGAACGGTAATCGTCAAGGGCGCAGTTTTCTGGCAAACGGGGATACGATCCAAATTGGTCCGTATCAAATTACTGTCACACTCGCTGCCATTGCTCCTGCTCCTGCCCCCGCCCCCAGAAGCTCCACGATTCTGTTCCATCCAGAAACAGACGAACCCGTTGCCGCATTACCACCTCAACCGATCGCTTCGCCATCGGGTCCTGCCTTTCCGCCTCCGTTCTTTCAATCTCAGCACGTCTCGCTGCGAGACTTAATGAACACTCGATTGCCAATCCAAGAATTTGATTATGCCGCATTGGGGGCAGGGCTTGGTAGTTTTGTCTGGGTCGATTTGCTGCGAGTTGGCGGAGTCCGAGTGAATCAAATTGTGGCACCAGGGATTGAAAGTAAGCCTTATGCCCGTTATCAACGCCTCTGCTTAAATTCGCAAATTCCGCCGCATGAACGGCTACGATCGAATTCTGATTCTTGCCCTGATAACATTTGGGGCTTTCCCAGTTATGCCTTCCGCGAGGCGTGGCATGATTTCTCTCAGGGGCGAATGGGCGACTCGATTAAACATCTGTGGCAAGTGTTTGGTGAACCGACCTTTGCCGAAACCTATACACCGCGATCGGGAAATGTGTTTGCGTCGATCGATCGAGAAGCCGCTCGAATTGGCTGGCATCAGATGTATCAGCCCGGACGGATTCGCGCCATCCGCAAGACCGATGATGGACGCTACGTAATCGCTTACTCTCGCTCCACTTCTAATCGACGAGATCATGGCTTCATTGTGGCGCGGTATGTTCACCTGGCGATCGGCTATCCCGGCATTCAAATCTTGCAAGATCTTCAAGATTATCGGGAAGCGACTAACGATTTCAAAACGGTTATCAATGCTTACGAAGAGCACGAACACGTCTATCAAGAGCTAGAGCGTCGTGGTGGCACGGTGATGATTCGAGGACGAGGAATTGTTGCTTCCCGAATTGTGCAGCGCATCCACGAAGCCCGCAAGAAGAATCCGAAGATTGCATTGCTACACTTGTTGCGATCGCCTAAACCCCAGGGCAACACATTCGGCAAAGCCCAACGCACCGTCAAAAACCATTATGAACTGCAACCGTTTAACTGGCCCAAAGCCTGCTGGGGCGGTGATTTGCGCGTCATGCTAGAAGCCGCTAGCCCTCAAGAACGGCAACGGCTCCTGACTGATTGGGGCGGAACAACAACTGCCGATCGCCTTGACTGGCAACAGATCAGCCAAGAGGGAATCGCCGCAGGCTGGTATCAAATCGTTTTTGGTGAAGTTGAACGAGTCGAACCCGATGGACAAGGCGGCACCGTCACTTACATTAAAGAACGCGACTTCAAAGGCAAAATTCAACTGCAAGCTGACTTCATTATCGACGCAACAGGCTTAGATGCCAAAGTCAAAACCAATCCTCTGCTGGATGATATGGTCACTCAATACAATCTGCCGATTAATCCCCTCGGTCGCTTAGCCGTTGCAAATGATTTTGAACTAGTCGAGATGCGCTCCGGTCACGGACGAATGCACACCGCAGGTGCCATGACATTAGGAGGACCCTATGCCGCCGTAGATAGCTTCCTTGGCTTGCAATTTGCTGCCCTCAAAGCCGTCGATAGTCTTGCTGCCGCTCGTGCCCCCGGACTCCACCATATCAACGGCATCAATTCCTGCATTCAATGGCTCAATTGGGTCTTCAATACGCCACCTAACTGAGAGAGAACTCAAAACTCAAAACTTAAAATTCAAAACTCCCCATGACTCCTACGCTCTTTGGTCGCTGGCAAACTCGAATTCTGCTTTTTGCGGTTGTTGGCTCACTGATATCCCTGCCCTTTTTTGTGTTTAGTGGCGCTAATCCTGTGTTTTTTGTCGTACTGATCTACATCGCGGCTTTTGGAATGGTCTGGGATAGTCTCTACAATTATCTTCAGCAATATCGATGGGATCATGACTGGCCTGCTGCTCTACAACTAATTGCAGGAATCTGGGAAGGATTATTTTTTGGTATCTTATTTAATCTTATCCCGTTGCCAGGAGTCCCGCAGGATGAGATTTCTGTGGGCGTTTACATCGTGCATTACAGTTTGGTTTGGGTAGTGATGTTTACTGTTTCTCAAACCGTAATGCGAATCTTCTTTCCCCGATGGCGGTTTTTCGGGGGGCAGTGGTTGTGATGCAGTATTTTCAAGCTGATTCATGAAGCCGGTTCTACTTCTTCTGATTCATGGCTGAAACACCACTCAGTAACATGATCAACCCGCCTATGAGAATGACGATCGCCACTCCCCCGATCGCCCAATCTAACCAACCTGTGTTTTCCATACTGTGCCCTAAAATCTATTGGTTAGGACACTTTTGTGGGGCGGCGAAGCCGCCCCACAAAAGTGTCCCTATCCTAACTTAGCTGACTACAGCTATATCTTCGTGATTTTTAGACGATCGCCTCTCTGCTAGCGGGATCAAACAGGTGAATTTTATCGGGTGATACCGCTAACCAAATCGTTTCACCGATGACAACAGGGCGATCGGGTTCAATCCGAACTTGAAGCGGTGATGCCTCCCTAATTTCAATCTCAGTCTCGGTCATCTCCGTCGGTCTGACCGTTAAATACGTTTCGCTGCCCAAGGCTTCAACTCGCTCGACTCGAACCGGAAGATTTTTGGGTGCAGGTGGGCTGATGATCAGGTGTTCTGGACGGATACCCAAAGTGAGCGATCGTCCATCATGCGGTTGCAGCCTTGATTCCCATCCTTCAGGCAAGGTTAACCGAAAGTGCGAATGCTGAATTAACAGAGGGGCTTTCACCTGTACCGATAGAAAATTCATTGGCGGCGAACCAATAAACTCTGCCACAAAGCGATTTGCCGGATGGTTGTAAAGGTCTAACGGACGCGCTACCTGCTGAATTTGTCCGGCGTTCATGACCGCAATGCGATCGCCCATTGTCATGGCTTCTGTTTGATCATGCGTGACATAAATTGTGGTCGTCCCTAGCTTTCGCTGCAAATTGACAATCTGAGTTCGCGTTTCCGTCCGCAATTTGGCATCCAAGTTTGACAACGGCTCATCCATAAGAAACACCTGCGGATTTCGCGCCATCGCCCGACCTAATGCGACTCGCTGTTTTTGACCCCCTGATAGCTGCTTGGGGAAGCGATCGAGCAGTTCTTCAATCTGAAGCATTTGGGCAACGGTATGAATGCGATGATCGATCGCCCGTTCTTGCTCTAGCCAAGCGCGAATCGACTTAGGCAAGTAGTGTTTTAATCCCTCTCCCCCTCTCCCCCTCCCCTCATCTCCCCACCCCTTTCGCCTCGTTCGTCGTAGCCCGAATGCTAAATTGTCATACACCGTCATATGCGGATAGAGAGCATAGCTCTGGAAGACCATTGCAATGTCGCGCTGTTTCGGTGGCAGGGGATTGACGAGACGATCGCCGACCCAAATGTTGCCACCTGTTGGGGGTTCTAAACCAGCAATCAGGCGAAGCAGGGTGCTTTTGCCACAGCCAGAGGGACCGACCAGCACCATGAATTCGCCATCTGCCACGGTCAAGGTGATCCGTCGCAAGACATTAACGGTGGTGGTTGAGCCAGGATCAGCCGTTTCTGCATGTTCGGATTTTGGAGTCGGGCGATCGACTCGTTCACCTTGCCGACGAGGAAAGCTTTTGTAAATGTTTTCTAGAACAACCTGTGCCACGATCGATTTTTCTGGCTTAGTAAATGTTTTGGGGAGATCGAGACGGGAAAGAATTTAACGGCGGGGAGTTTTCGCCGTTTTCTTCCCAGAGTCTTCCCAAAATATCATAGAGCGACTTACAGCGATCCTTCCGATACACTGAAGGGGTAGATCATTCTGTTCCTCAGTCGATCGCCCTCTAATCCATGTTGATCTCTCTCCAGATTGAAAACTTTGCCCTGGTTGACCGCCTCGATCTCGAACTCGGTGCGGGGCTGAATGTCCTGACGGGAGAGACGGGTGCGGGAAAGTCAATTATTCTAGATGCGCTGGATGCGGCGCTAGGCGGAAAGGCAACCAGTCGAGCTATCCGAACAGGAACAGAACGAGCCGTGATCGAGGCTACGTTTGATC
This sequence comes from Cyanobacteria bacterium RU_5_0, assembly GCA_012033255.1. Lineage (GTDB taxonomy): Bacteria > Cyanobacteriota > Cyanobacteriia > Elainellales > Elainellaceae > JAAUSF01. Next base: position 3,737 of record JAAUSF010000028.1, on the reverse strand, counting down.
TTGATCCTGGATTGATTGCGTGGCTGGCGGAACAGCAAATTGAACTTGTCGATGACATGGTGTTGGTGTGTAGTCGAGAGCTAACCGCCAACCGAGGGAATGTTCGGAGCCGCTCCAGAGTGAATGGAGTATTGGTCAACAAACAGCAGATGGAGTCGTTGCGCGATCGTCTCCTTGAAATCACGGCTCAGGGGCAAACGATGCAATTGGGACAGCCAAACTTACAACTGGAATGGTTGGATGCATTTGGTGGGGCTGAATTAGTGGAACAGCGCGAGGGAGTAACAGACAGTTATGTCGCCACGCAGCAGGCGCTCAAACTGCTCGAAAAACGGCGTCAATTTGAACAGCAACGGCTACAACAACTTGATCTATTTGAATATCAAGCAAAAGAACTGAATGCGGCTACTCTCAGCGATCCAGATGAGTTAAACCATTTAGAGCAAGAGCGGCAACGCCTCAGCCACAGTGTAGAACTCCAGCAGCAGAGCTATCAGGTCTATCAGGCACTTTACCAAAATGACAGTGGTGCTGAGGCTTGTGCAGACCTGTTGGGTAAAGCTGAGAATTTCCTTTCAGATATGATTCGCTATGATACGCAGTTGCAGCCGATTTTGGATATGGTGAGTGAGGCGTTAGCCCAAGTTCAGGAGGCGGGACGAGAAATCAATGCTTATGGGGAAAGTCTGGAAACCGATCCGGAACGGCTGCAAGAGGTCGAAGAACGGATCATCCAATTGAAGCAGATTTGCAAAAAGTATGGTCCTACATTGGCGGAAGCGATCGCCCATAGCCAGCAAGTCCAACGCGAACTCGAAGAATTAAGCGGCAGTGGTCAATCGTTGGAAATCTTGGAGAAAAATTATCAAGACCGTCTGATAGAACTCAATGATACCTGTGCTAAGCTAACTCAACAGCGGCAAGTGACGGCGCAAGAGCTAGAAACGTTACTCATCAAAGAACTCAAGCCTCTGGCAATGGATAAAGTGCAATTCAAAGTGGATATCACCGCTTGCACACCGACCGCTACCGGAGCCGATCGCATTACTTTCTTGTTCAGTCCCAACCCAGGTGAACCGCTCCAACCCTTAACTGACATTGCGTCTGGAGGTGAGATGAGCCGTTTCCTGCTAGCACTCAAAGCCTGCTTCTCCCTGGTGGATTCTGTCGGCACGATGGTATTTGACGAAATTGATGTCGGAGTATCCGGGCGAGTGGCACAGGCGATCGCTGAAAAGCTGCATCAACTCAGCCGCCGTCATCAAGTCATGTGTGTGACTCACCAGCCGATCGTTGCGGCAATGGCAGATCATCATTTCCGGGTTGGCAAAGAAGTCATCGATTCGGCAAATAATTCGGCAAATAATGGTGCCACCCCAAAACGAGGACGCGGCAAAGCCAAACGTGCCTCATCTGAGGAAGAACCCATCAACGGCTCAACCCCCACCTCCGATGAAGTCCGGACGGTCGTGCGAGTCACGCCACTTGATGAAAAGCAGCGACGCGAAGAATTGGCACAACTGGCAGGCGGCAAATCCGATCAAGAGGCGATCGCATTTGCCGAATCCCTATTGGCTCAAGCTGCCCAAACTCGCCTTCAATCCATGCCACCCAAACCCCCTCTCGACTCTCCCTCCAAACCAACGCGCACCAAAGCAAGTCGTTCCACCTCCGATTAGCAACACGCTGATCTCATCTTTCATCTTTCATCCTTCATCCTTCATCCCTACGACTTCACCCATTCGAGCGATCCGCAACTTCAACGTCGATTAGTTTATCAAGTGCGATTCCCTGTTCCCTCACGCGCAGACAGTAGATGGTGCAACAATTTCATCTAACGCTTTCAGGAAACACTGAATTTCCTCGATCGTGTTGTAATGAACCAATCCAATCCGCAGCAGTCCACCGCTTGATTCAAGCCCTAGCGTTTCAGTGACACCAAGCGCATAAAAGTTCCCGTTCCAGGTGAAAATTCCTCGATCGCCCAACTGCTTTGCCATCTTGTCAGGGGGGTACCCATTCAGTCGAATTCCAACCGTGGGTGTTCGCCAGTGAAAGCGATCTGGCTCAGTAATTCCGTATACTGTTAAGCCTGGAATCTGCAACAATCCTGCCATCAGCACATGGGACAATTCCTGCTCATACGACTGGATTGCTGCCATTGCGGCTAAGATTGCAGCACGGTGATTTTCAGAAGTCGGGCAAACGTGGTATCCCAGATCACTCAGATAGTGAATTGACTCAACTAAACCCGCTAATCCTTCATAGTTCGGAGTTCCGGTTTCCCATCGGCACGGAACATCAGTTGGAGCAGGCTGTACTTTATACGGCGAGAGTCGCGTTAAATGTTCCTGTTTTCCATATAAAATACCGACGTGAGGACCAAAGAATTTGTATGCAGAACAAGTGAGAAAATCACAGTCGAGTGAATGCACATCGATCGCACCATGCGGAGCGTAGTGAACAGCATCAACATATACCAATGCACCGACTTGGTGCGCCATTTGCACGATCGTTTTCACATCATTGATCGTCCCAACCGCATTAGAAGCATACCCGACAGCAACTAGCCGTGTCCGTTGATTCAGCAATTGCTCTAACTCGGCGAGATTAAGTGTACAGTCTTCCGGATTGAACCCAACCGCATGAATCACAACCCCGCGTTCTGCCAACGCTTGCCAGGAAGAAACATTGGCATAGTGATCCAATTTAGTGACAATAATTTCATCACCGGGTTGCAGTTCTCGCCCGATCGCTCGACTCAACGCAAAGGTAAGCGTCGTCATGTTCGCGCCAAACACAACCTCATCTGCGGCACATCCTAAGAGAGCCGCGCTCATATGTCGAGCAGTGTTCATCAAGGCATCGGTTTGCTGACTCGTCACAAATGCCCCATGTGAATTCGCGTTTGACTTCAGCAAATAATCACTGATTGCCTGCATCACTGTTCTGGGGACTTGGGTTCCGCCTGGTGCATCGAAGAAAACGATCGGCTGACCGTTGATCTCATGGGCAAGGGATGGAAAGTGGTTCCGTATCCACTGAATGTCAGCAGGCATGAGAAGGCTCCTACAAGTTCTGAGGATAATGCAACTCGATCGCTACCGTTTTTTCTCTCGAAGCCCCCAGAATTGGGGGATTTAGGGGGCGAATGCAGAATGTTTTATGCAACATTCTCTTATTCTGGAGGGAATAAACCGGGACAAGTGAACACAAAAACATCCCGGACACCTTGCTCAGATGTACTTGCACTCACAGGAGAGGTGAAGTGAAAATATTGATCATCTCTGAATACTAAAAACTCACCTGGATTGAGAATTTTGGTAAAGGCAGGGTTCTCACGTTTTGTTTTATATAGATGGGTTTCACCCCCTTCAATGCCGGCTCGATTCACAGAAAAAATGCCAACCAGATCAACTCCATCTCGATGAATTCCTTCTGGGGCTGGATTACCCATCTGTTGAGATGTTGCAGTCGTTCTAATTTGATGCACAGCAACTTCATTGAAATTGGTACAAAGCTGACAAAACTGGAAAAATTCCCAGGTCACTTTTTGAAAATCTTCTGATTCGATCAAGGCATCGTCTAATTCTGGATATTCTCTAATTACATCTCCAAGGATAGGATTATATTTTTTTGATTGAAACAAGCGACGATGCGGCAGTTTTTCTAGACGATCGCCAGAAATTTTGAAGTGAGAAAGCCGTCTAAACCGATAGTTTCCTGCTAAGAAGGGA
>JAAUSF010000138.1 GCA_012033255.1 Cyanobacteria bacterium RU_5_0 | reverse complement strand
GTCCGGCGTGGTTGGTGTGGCGTAGGGCAATCCCGGCGTGGTTGCCCTGAATTAGAGGGCAATCCCGGCGTGGTTGCCCTGAATTAGAGGGCAGACACGGTGGTCTGCCCCTACCGATCGCAAAATTCACCCGTCTACAATGCAAAAAAGCGGCTCTGTTCTGAACAGAACCACTTTTCTAAGAGTTAAAGCCAGATTAACGAACCGACCCTTCGAGATGGGCAGTGTCGATCGGCTTCATCAAATAGAGCCTTAGCAGTTGGGTCGCTGTAGAAGCGTAGACGGGCAGCTTTTGGAAGAACTGCACGAACTTGGGCTGATTGGAGTTGGCGATCGTCGCCAATTTGACATTGTTCTGAGTACAGATATCCAGGCGTTGGAAAAACTCTGGATGATCGACATTCAGAATTACAGGGAACACACGACCTGCGGTTTCGTTGGTCTTCTGGATGACATAAATATCGTAGTCTTTCGCGTCTAGTCCAAGTGACGCATAAAAGTCAGCCCGTTGAATGTCGTTTAGGTACATCGTCGCGAAGACAGATAACAGGAAGAAACGACACCACAAACGTGCCTTCCAATCATTCAAGAACTGGGGTTGGGACTTCATAATTGCATCAAAGAAGTCACCATGACGATTTTCATCCTGGCACCAGTTCTCGAAGAACCGGAAGATGGGGTAGACGCGATTCTCTGGATGAGCTTCAAGATGGCGATAAATGGTGATGTACCGCCAGTAGCCAATTTTTTCAGAAAGGTAGGTAGCGTAGAAGATGAACTTGGGCTTAAAGAAGGTGTAGTTTTTATGTTCAGTCAAAAAACCCAGATCTAGCTGAAGCCCAAAATCGGACATTGCCTTATTGAGGAATCCGGCATGACGAGCTTCATCCCGCGACATGAGTGAAAAGCATTCTGCCAAAACAGGACTCTTGCCTTTCAGTTTCCGAGAGAGTTCTTTGTAGAGCAAGAAGCCAGAAAATTCCGCCGTACAAGACCGCTCCAGAAATTCGACAAACAGTTGCCGAGTTTCTCCATCAATGTGATCCCAAGACTGTTGAAATTCCTCGTCCCGCACGAAGTGATGGCGGTTATAGTCAGCGCGGAATTCTTCCAGGATGGCTTGTAATTCGTCTTCGTTGGGCGAGATGTCCATGTTTGCCATCTCGTCAAAATCTGTGGTGTAAAACCGAGGCGTCAGGATGGTGTCCTTTGCGGGAGCCTTCACCCCAGGTCGAATTTCTTCAATACCAGGTTTTTTTAAGGAATCTACCATGTGTGCTTTTGCTCGTGCTTGGTTTTATGAAACCCTAGTGGTCTGAGCGATCGCCCACCACCCAATAACCTGTACAGACGTTCTAGCAGAATCACGTACAGACGATCCGGCGGAGCGTCCCTTCAGCCAAAACGTAAAGATGCAGGACTTTTTACGTCCTTTAGTCTATCAAGCTCTGGTATCGCTACAATATCGCCAACATTAAGAGTTGCAACAGAGCGTTAGATTTTGTGACACTTCAACCAGATTTCTATCTAGAGAGGATAAACTTTCGGTTCTTAAAAGAGAAGCATCTGGTTCATGTAAACCCTTCACAAGATTTCACGAAGATCGAGTGTCAGAATTTTCCGGGTGTGGCAACTTTAAGCGGCAAGGACGGGGAAGTTCGTAAGTTTTAAGTTTTGAGTTTCAAGCTCTGGATTATTTTATTCGACTCAAAACTCAACACTCAAAACTCAAGTAAAAGTTCTGGGTAACTTCATTCGACTCAAAACTCAAAACTCAAGTAAGGTGAAACGGCTTTGAAGATCCACTGGTTTTTGCCTGGTTTAATAAGTGTCCTGTGGTTAGCGTCTCCGGTGCTGGCGGGAGAGTTAACCTCGTGGCAATTTGATGAGAGTCAGAATCTTCTGGAGTTCAATACGGATGAGAGTGTTCAACCTCGTGCCCAATTGGTTCTTGATCCCACGCGACTTGTCATTGACTTGCCAGGAACGACTCCTGGAGCAGTTCAGGCAAATCAATTGGTGGGAGGTGCGGTGCAGCAAGTCCGGATTGGGCAATATGATGCTCAAACGACGCGGATTGTCGTGGAATTGGCTCCAGGGTATGCGATCGACCCTCAGCAAATTCAGTTTCGCGGCATTTCTCCGACCCAGTGGACGGTGCAGTTGCCAGAGCCGCAGTATGTGAGTTTGCCTATCTCTGAGACTCCCTCTGAATCTTCAGTAACGTCACCGAGTCGATCGCCCAGTCCTCCCATCAATGCCGCGATCACTCCTCCATCGGCAACACCCTCTACGGCTCCTTTGCCGAGTCCGGCTCCCAGTTCGGTGCCCGCAAGTAGTCCTTCGCCTACTCCAATGGTTGAAGCGGCAACGCAGGTCGAAGGATTGCGCGTGACGGATGATGGGCTATTTGTTCAGATATCAGGGGCACAGCCAGAGATTGACCTGGAGCGGAGTCGAGATCGCCGTTCTATTACGCTCAGTATCGAGAATGCGGTATTGTCGCCCCAGTTGACTGAGCGAGAAATGTCGATCGATCGCTATGGCATCAGTCGTCTCCAGTTCACTCAAACCACGGATGACCCGCCTATAGTCCGAATTACTTTGACCATTAACCCAGACCATTCCAATTGGCAAGCAACAGTGAGTGGTTTAGGCGGGATCGTGCTACTCCCTCCAAGGGAAGCTGAAGCAACGGCGAGAGTGAATCCGCGTGAAGAATCCCGTGAGGAGCGGCGTGAAGAATCTCGCCGTGAAGAATCTCGCCGTGAAGAATCTCGTGAAACTGAGGAACCTTCTGATGCCTCAGAATCATCCTCTACATCATTTGTCGCCGTTATTCAAGGGATTGAACTTGATCCGAGTGGAACCCAACTGTTGATTCAATCCGATCGCCCCGTTAGCTACACCGGACGCTGGCAAAGTGGGATGTACCAAATCCTACTTTCTCCGGCTCAATTGGCGGAACAAGTTTCAGGACCAGAACTGGGTGCAGATAGCCCTTTACTGAGAGTGCGGTTGCGGCAGGAAAATGATGATACAGTCATGATTTCGATTCAACCGGCGGCTGGAGTGCGCTTTGGCGAATTGAATGCTGTGAGTTCGCAGTTATTAGCCCTCGATTTACAGCGATCGCAACCCTCTCCCACCCTCCCCCCTAACACCGCCACGACTCCACCCTCTCGCTCCAACTCAGATATCTCGCTTCCTAGTATTCCCAGTGGGCGATTAGTGGTTGTGATTGATCCAGGGCACGGAGGCGAAGATGTTGGAGCCGTCGGAATTAATGGGCTTCGTGAAGCGGATGTCGTTTTGCCGATCGCTCAGCAGTTAGCTACCCTTCTTCAGCAGCAAGGCATTCAAGTGATTATGACCCGAACTGACGATCGCGAGGTGGAACTGGAGCCACGAGTACAACTGGCTGAGCAAGCCAATGCCACGCTATTTGTCAGCATTCACGCTAACTCAATGGGCATGGATCGCCCCGATATCAACGGTGCAGAAACTTACTACTACTCCAGTGGGGCAGGGCTAGCTCAAACGATCCAAACTAGCATCGTTGGCAACCTGGACATGACCGATCGCGGTGTGAGACAAGCTCGCTTCTATGTTCTCCGTCGCACATCCATGCCTGCGGTGCTAGTAGAGATCGGCTTTGTCACGGGGAGCGAAGACGCACCCCGCTTATCGGATAGTGAATTCCAAAGTCAAATGGCAGCCGCGATCGCCCAGGGCATTCTCCAATATATTCAGCAAAACTCAACCGCGAACACCGAAGAGAGCGGAGGTGGATAGGGCTATGTCCATTAAACATTGAACCGAAACAGCATCACATCGCCTTCTTGCACCACATAGTCTTTGCCTTCACTGCGAACTAAGCCCTTTTCTTTCGCGGCGTTCATCGAACCTAACGTAACGAGGTCGTTGTAGGCGACGGTTTCTGCCCGGATGAAGCCTCGCTCGAAATCAGAGTGGATGACACCTGCGGCTTGCGGAGCTATCATTCCGGCTCGAATGGTCCAGGCGCGAGTTTCTTTAGGTCCAGTGGTGAAATAGGTGCGGAGTCCCAGTAGTTCGTAGGTCGCACGAATCAGCGATTTTAGACCTCCTTCCTCGACACCTAAAGAAGCCAAGAACTCAGCGCGATCGGCTTCTGGCAGTTCGATCAGTTCAGATTCTACTTGAGCCGATACCACCACCACCTGAGCATTTTCTTGAGCCGCGACTCCTCGAACCTGGTTTACCCATTCGTTACCTGCGGCAAGATCATCCTCTGAGACATTAGCGGCAAAAATGACTGGCTTCCGAGTGAGCAGCCCCAGCGATTTAACCAAAAGTTCTTCTTCGTCAGTGAGAGCAACCTGACGGGCAGATTTTCCTTCATTTAAGGCATCGGTCAGTTTTTCTAACACCACTAGTTCAGCTTGTGCGTCTTTACTGGTGCGAGCTTGCTTCCGGGTGCGATCGATACGGCGTTCAATTTGAGCCAAGTCGGCGAGTGCCAGTTCCAGGTTGATCACTTCAATATCGCGCAGAGGATCAACAGAGCCAGAAACGTGGATAATATCGTCATTCTCAAAGCAGCGCACCACATGGACGATCGCATCTACCTCTCGAATATTCGCGAGAAACTGGTTGCCTAGCCCCTCTCCTTTGCTAGCCCCCTCCACCAAGCCAGCAATATCCACAAATTCAACTCGCGCCGGAATAATCTCTGCCGATTCAGAAATCTTTGCCAACACTGGCAACCGTTCATCGGGCACCGCCACAACGCCTGTGTTCGGTTCGATGGTGCAGAAAGGAAAGTTAGCCGCTTGCGCTTTCGCATTAGCCACTAGAGCATTAAATAGAGTCGATTTGCCTACGTTGGGCAGTCCAACAATTCCGGCTGTCAGCATATCGGTTTATATCAATCAAGCAATGAGATTTTCACGATCCACTCCCCAGTTTGACAGGTTTTCGTCAGGTTCGGCAGAGGGAGGTAGATGGGAGGATGGGGGGATGGGGGATGGGAGGATGGGAGGATGGAGTGAACAATTTTCATCCTTCATCCTTCCCCCTCATGTCAGAAACAATTCTCGAATGCCTGCGCTCCCAATTTCAACGGCTAGAGCGGCGAGTAGAAATCCGAGAAGTTTTGTTGCAATGAGTGCGCCTTCGGCTCCAATCCAATGAGCAATTCGATTGGCTTGTCGAAAAATCAGCCAGCTTACCGCCATTGCGGTGACGATCCCGATCGCCACGCTGATGTGCGCCGTCGGGGATTCAGAAACGAGGAGCATGACGGTGGTGAGGGTACCGGGTCCGGCGAGGAGCGGCAGGGCTAGCGGTGTAATGGCTACGTCTCGTCCTTGCTCGGTGATTGGCTCTTCTATCTCGCCGCGTAGCATATCCAGGGCAATGAGTAGCAGCAACAACCCACCCGCAATTTGTAGAGAAGCGATACTAATTTCCAAATAGTCGAGAATGGGCTGTCCGATGAAGGAGAATGCAAGCAAAATAGTGGTGGCAACCAGGGTAGCGCGATCGACGACTTGATTTCGCTCTTTTGGCTCCATGCCTTTCGTCAGTACCACTAAAATCGGTGCGTTGCCCAAGGCATCTGCCAAAACAAAAACGGCGATAAATGTTCGGATCAAAATTGAAGTGTCCATCGGCTCTATCGATAGAAGGATGACGATCGCCTCTTTTTCACCCTACCGTGAAGGGCTGTAATATTGCGTATTCAAGGAATACATCGCTCGTTTCTACACATAACTTAATAGAGAGTGTACACTGGGCAAGATGAAAACGCCGAGGAGAGAAACGTGTGATGAGTCCTCAACCCATTCAAACAAAATTGTTGGCAGTTTGCCTTTTTGTGGTGTCCGCCTGTGGAACGTTTGCGCTGTTTGGCTGTGTTCCGATCGTTGCCCGGATGGTATCTCCGAAGCCACCTGAGTATTCGTTAGGTCAGTTTCAAGCTTTTTCTCAGCAAACTGAAACCCCTGCATCGCCAGTTCGATAACCCCGCGCCGAGACATCTCTGTCCCATGCTCGTCGGGTTCATTGGGTTACTCCAGTTAAAAATCGCTCAGCTTCGCCTCTACCGAATCGATCGGCTCTTTACGATTACATGACAAATATAGCTGTCGCCATGAAGGTTAGGACATCGGGATTAAAGGAGGTGTGGAGACTTCGCCCCCAGCCAGGGGTGGAACCCCTGCACCTCGTCCTAACCCAAGTGACACTAGCTTAGTCGTTCTCTGTCATCAACTCATCCAGATCGTGATATAGGTTTCGCAAGTCTTGCTTCTCAGTCCGACGAGACGGACGGCGATACTTTTTGCTTGCCAGTTTCGGTTCAGACTGAAGTTGCCCATCTTGCTTCGTTTTGACCTTCACCGTCGATTCTGCATCCCCCGATCGATCGATCGCCGTTTGATACTCGATCGTCTCTTCCAAAAACATCAGGTAATGCTCATACCGTTCCCAATCTCCTTGAACTGCACAGTTTGGTTCATCCCGATGTAAGCAGTTGCTAAACTGACAAGAGGCTTCTGCCAGTCGTTGTCGCGCTTCTGGGAAAAAGTGAGCCAACTTCACAGGCGCAGAATCCAAATCTGGCTGATTGAATCCAGGGGTGTCTGCTAACAAACCTCCCGTAGGCAACTGGAACAATTCAACGTGGCGAGTGGTATGCCGACCCCGACCCAATTTGCCCGAAACTGAACCAACCCGCAGATCGATCGAGGGAATGAGGCGATTGATCAAACTCGATTTACCCACTCCAGAAGGACCCGAAACAACGGTAATGCGATCGTCCAATTGAGTTTGCAGGGCATTCAGTCCCCAGTTTTCATATAGGCTAATTACGAGCGGGGCATAACCCCACGTTTTAAGACGAGCGCACCACTCCTGCTGATCTTCGATCGTCACCAGATCGCCCTTGCTTAAACAAAGACAAATCTCTAGTCCAGTAGATTCTGCCTTCACCAAAAATCGACTCAGTTGAAACGGGTCTAACGTCGGTTCTGCCAGAGCAAACACCAGCAAAATTTGATCCGCATTGGCGATCGGCGGGCGATCTAACTCCGTCTGACGCGGCAACACTTGGGCGATCGCTCCCCGCTTATCTGCCCAGTCTAGCTCCTCGACTTGGACGCGATCCCCGACCATCACTTGCTGCCCAATTTTTTTCAGACGAGTTCGACGAGTGCAGAGCAATAAGGGAGACGGGGAGATGGGGAGGGGAGTGGGGAGTGGGGAGTGGGGAGTGGGGAATGGTCAAGATTGGGAGTCAGCAGGAGTTTAAGCTGAGTTGGCAGGGTGATTTGTCGGATTATGTCACGGCGATCGCTTGGTCGCCGGATGGAAAAATCCTGGCTGCCAGTTCTGCGGCGGGTGAAGTAGTTTTGTGTCAAGGTACAGGATTGACCATCACATTCCTGCAAAAGGAAAACGGGCGATCGATAGATTGTCTTGCCTTTTCCCAGGATGGGCAATTTCTCGCGGCGGGAGGGCAGAATGGACAGGTGAACATCTGGTGGATGCCGTTAGAAACGCCTGAACGTGTGACGACTCTAGGAAACTCCTCTGCCTGGGTCGATCGCTTGGCATGGAGTCCGACTCAAAACTTCCTGGCGTTTAGCCTGGGGAAATATGTGCAGGTGTGGGATGCGGCGTTGAGTGAGCTTGTCACAACCCTAAATTTTGATACCTCTTCCGCCCTGGATGTCACTTGGCATCCCGATGGAAACCGATTGACAGTCGGGGGATATCAGGGTGTGAAGATCTGGACTGCTGAGGATTGGGATGATGATCCCTATCTGCTGACGATTCCTTCTGCCAGTGTGGCGATCGCGTGGTCGCCCGATGGCAAATACATCGCTTCTGGCAATCTCGATCGCACCATCACCGTACTGGAATGGGACAACCCTCACCCGTGGGTAATGCGAGGATTCCCTGGGAAAATTCGTCAATTAAGCTGGTCAGATATTTTTACAACAGCAGATGCACCGCTCCTGGCATCTTCGAGTGCTGAAGGGATTGTGGTTTGGGAGAAGCAGGAAGATGAATCACTAGGGTGGGAGAGTCGCGTTCTGGCAGGGCATGAGGGAACTATTCAATCGATTCACTTCCAACCCAACAGCCTTTCACTTGCTTCCGCCTCAGCAGACGGTTGGGTATGTTTGTGGCAAAAGGCAAAACGCCAAACTCAAGTCCTCAATGGTGCGCCTGGTGGGTTTTCTTGCCTGTCCTGGCATCCTCAAGGGCAACAACTGGCAGCGGGTGGACAAAACGGGGAATTGCTGATTTGGTCAAAAGTGATGCGGGGTCAAGGATTTGGACAGCGTTGAACCCCTATGGGCAATTGTGGCGCAATGGCAATGCTACTTCTATGTAACTGATGGCTGGAGCGTTTATCCAGGGTTTATTTCACCAGGAGATCAAATCGTGAGCAAAACCTACATGACACAAGTTGAATCAGAAAACACACGCTTGCGGCATTATCTAGCACGATTGCATCGCAAAACACTGTGTTATTTCAAGTCCGAGCAAATGCTGAGATACTCGATTCGGTTGTTACTTCATTACCTCAAATTCTGGGATGTGCCCATTCCCGTCTGATTCATACCCTCGTTCAGCAACGCCATCATTTCTTCTAACCGATCGCTTCCATTCACACGACCATCACCGATTGCTTGATGAACTCTTTGGGTCAAGTCAATCGCTTCCACCCACTGCCACCCCCGATCGCTCCTGGGACTTGGCGGAATAGCCGATCGCTTACCATAGAACTATGGATGGAGCTAGGTTTAACTATTCTGATATGCAAATCACCATTGAAATTCCAGATGATATCGCCCAACGTCTAGATCAGGCTCAAGGAAGCCTCTCTCATCGGCTCTTAGAACTCATTGTTGCTGATGCTTACCGCTGTGGCAAGATCAACACCGCTGAAGTAGGTCAAATTCTTCAGTTACCAACTCGTCTTGCAACTCATGCATTTTTGAAACGGATGGGGACTTATCTGAACTATGATGAAACTGAATTAAACCAAGATCTTCAGACTCTCAAGGAGTTCAGAGCGCAATGATTGTTGTCTCTGACACTTCTCCAATTTGCTATCTATTGCTCATTAACCAAATTGATATATTACAGGCTCTCTACAGAGTTATCGTTATTCCCAAGATTGTTGCAGATGAACTGGGAGCATCTGAGTCGCCCCCTGGAGTCAAAAGCTGGATTGCTCAACCTCTTACTTGGCTTCAAATACAGTCTACTGAATTGCCTAAAAGTATTGAACTAGGCAACCTTGATCCAGGTGAGCGAGATGCAATTTTACTTGCAGAACAATTGAAAGCAAATTTAGTGATCCTGGATGACAAGTCTGCAAGGCGAATTGCTGTAGAACGTGGATTGAAAATCATTGGACTTCTGGGCATTGTGAAAGATGCGGACAGAGCTGGCTTGCTCGATTTAGAAATGACGTTTGAGCAGTTGCAAGATGTTGGTTTTTGGGTTTCGCCAGGTTTGTTGGAACGCCTACTTATGGATGATTAACCTAAGCTTTTGAATGCTTTGATATTGAATACTAACAAATAGGCTGGTTGTGTATACCCTCTTCGCTAATGGGAGAGCCGCATAACGGTTGAGATGAGCCGCCGCAGATAGCCTCGGACACTCAGCAGAAAAGCTTTTGGCGGTCGGCTCCACCGATTTCTGGCAGTCCTATAAAACAGTACTTCCCCGTAAAGCTTTCTATCCTTGAGAAATGGGGTATGAGCAATGCTGTAATTCGCATTCCAGGACAATCGGATGTATGTGTTCCAATTGCCACTATCCGCCTTATGCAGGAGTTTGAGCCATTGGTACAAATCTTCTTTGCAGATACCAGTCTTCCCCCCGTGGTTCTCAAAGCTGCTGCACAAAAAAGTGAAGAGGAGGGGCGATGGGGGATTGTGCGTCTTAGTGATGAACGTCAAGTGATTATGTCTAGTGGCATGGCTGGAGTGCTGCTCTCAGGGGTAGGCATTGATGAAACAACCAATTGGCGTAGACCTGAATTCTGGAATCCAGGAGATTTAGAAGACTTCAATCGAGACTGGCGTAGGCAACTGGATTTAGAAGGTAACGGGGCTATTGAGTACCGTTACCGTATCCACAAACCCAGATCGAATGATCCTTGGGAATGGTATGGGAGCAGCTATAGACTTTTGCAGGGAGAGCGGCAAACTCTCTACCAAGTATGTACGTTTATCGATCGTGGCTAAGAGGAGTACAGACGAAGCAATATATAGACTTGATCGAATCATTTCAAATTGAATAGAAGTAACGATCGCTATGACCTACGCCATAACTCATCCCCAACGGAAGCTAACCTTTGCAGAGTTCCTAGACTACGACGATGGGACAGACAACCGCTATGAATTGATCGATGGAATTCCTATACTGATGCCTGAACCTTCTAAACGACACGAAAAGATCGTGGATTACCTCAGCGATCGGTTCAAGGCTGAAATTGCTCGATCCAATCTGCCCTGGTACCCAAGTCGTCGCCTCATTCAAATTCCGGTTGGTGGCTTGCCTACACGCATAGTGGAGTCAATGAGCAAGAACCTCAAATTGTTGATGTCGATGCAGACACTCGTGTCTCCTCTTCAAATAATTACTCAGGTCGAGATAACCGTCCGATTGAACCTTTTGCGACCACCAAAAAATATGCAGTTTTTGCTCGCTTTAAATATGGTCGTCCCAGTGGTCGTCCGTGGAATCAAGCTCCTGGAAGAGTTGTACGTGAAACGCCTACACAACTTGAATATGGCTTTGAGGACAGCTACGTGAACCAGAATTATCGCAATATTATCGTCAAAATTAGCATCGGGTAACTAACCCAGTTTTGTCGAGCGGCATCTTCTAGCAAAAAGGTGGCAATTAGCGCACCAATGAGCAAACTACTTTAGAAGTTGCCGCTACCTGTCAACTCCATTGCAAAAGCCAAAGCTATAATTGCTGCTATGTCCATTGAAGTTCTTAATACTTATGAGCCGACACCTAACTCTAGAACTCAGTGATGAAGTCTATGCAGACCTACAGCAAAAGGCGAATGCTGTCGGCTTATCAATCGCGGAGTGGATTGTTACTGTATTAAGTAACCAAAGTAACGGTCTAAACAAAGTTGTGCCACCGAATGCACAACAAGAAGAAGCTAGACAGAGATTCAGGAATCATGCTGGGGCAATCAGTCTTGGGTATGCGACAGGTATAGATAATGAAAGTATTGATGCTGATCTTGCAAGAGCCTATGCAGACGAGTATTAGGGGCAAGACCGATTTGTGCTTTTAGATACATCAGGTCTATTGTGCTACCTTCATCAAAATGAGCCACAGCATCAGGAAGCTGTTCAACTACTCAATAATGCAAGCCACAGGTCTTTGACTCATAGTTATGTTTTAGCCGAGTTGGTTGCTTTAGCGTTGATACGTCGGTTTCCTCGTCCTGCAGTGCTGGCTTTTGTGATGGACTTGCTTGATAACCCAGATGTCGAAACAGTTTGGGTGGACGAACAACTACATCGAGAAGCCATGAAACTTCTGAATGATCGGCAGGACAAGACGTATTCGTTGTGCGATGCAGTCAGTTTCGTTTTGATGCGTCAGCGTGGTATGACAGAGGCGTTGACAACTGATCGACATTTCGAGCAAGAGGGTTTTGTAAGATTGTTACAGCCAGCTACCTAACACTGCGTTGGTGCGGACGGAACAGAGGTTATCGGTGAGAGTTTTGTGTCATCTGCCGCCGCACAACTTCACCGTTAGCTGGCTCCGCAAAAGCTCTTGCACTCGTGGTTGCAGGCGATCGGCATTGAGTGAAAAGTCCATTGAGCGATCGAGTGAGGCATGGGGTGGAAGCGATCGGCTGGTTGCCGCAGTCCGTGAAGCGATCGGCTGTGGCAGGAGTAAAGCGATCGGCTGTGGCGACCAGTTGCAGCGGCGATCGGGGGTGGCGGTAGGTGAAGCGATCGGAGGTGAGGGATGAGTCAGGGACAGTCGGCGATCGACGGCGACAGCCAGCTAACAACCCGGTTGGAGCGGACTGGTAGAAGCGATCGGTGTTGCAGCATAGGTTATTGGCAGCCGCTCATCTTAGCCGTTATCCCGCGAGTCCTTTGTAGGGAAGTAGCCGAAAACCTGCCTTTCAGGATTCAGGGTTAAAGTAGCGTGAGGTTGTTCGTGAAATGGTGTTTTGAGGTTGATTGTAGAGTGCCTGCATTAAATCGAAGCCAACGAAATAGTTACAGAATTTTTCTTGGTTTGCGCGATGTCAAACCAAAATTTCATAACAATTTCGAGATATTTGGGGAGCTTAATTCACACTTAAACGTCTCCCCTTGCTAAAGCGAGAACTCTAGCGTATCAATCCGAATCAGATGTGCATTTTGGGGAGAGCAATTTATGGAAGTTATTATTTCCCTGGTAATCTTGTCTCTTGTTATTTGGTTTGTGTACTGGATAATTGACTCCTCAGGATCAAAGCAATTTGGACATGGTGTTGTTGTGGGGAAGAAATTTACACCAGCCCACATGCAAACAACCTATGTAACTACATCTCAAAGCGATGGACGAGGAGGAACCATAACTAGTACGTATCCACAGATAACTTGGATACCTGATAGTTACGTATTACGTATCCGTATCGCTGGTGATATGCCAAGTACATCAGTTTCAGAAGAAGTATATGAAAGTTTCAATGAAGGAGATAGCATTCCTGTGAAGTACTCCCAAGGACGTTTATCGAAAGATAAAATCTACATCAAAAAGGTTGGGCATCACATTACACAGGAATCAATTGAAGGTTGGGAATGCCCAAATTGCAAAACCATCAACTACACAAAGACATATGAGTGCGAGAAATGCAGGTGGGGAGCTTAAAATTTAATCTCTTTCAGGCAGAATGAGTTTAGTTGTCAACAGTGTCTCATTTGTTAACTTTCTATTCTGCGATGTTCCGTTTGAGTCGCGTTGGAAGGTTACTGTAAGGACGTAAGCAAAAGGTAAAAGTGCTGAATTAGTCGTAAACTTCTCTTCGATGTCTGATTCGGTCAATAGAAATCACTTCATCGTCACGGCTAAATTCATAAATGACTCTGTAATCTCCAACTCTCAGTTTGAAGAAACCTGATAAATCAGTTGTCAAAGCTTGTGGTGTAATCTGGTCGAAGTTTTCAGCTAACCAAGTAATCTTGTTGATGACTCGTTCACGAACTGCCTGAGTCAGCCTCTCTAAATCAGCAAGAGCTTCTGGCTCATATTCAACCGAATAGCTCATCTGCCGCCTAATCCCAGTTTTTGCATAACCTCTTCTGCTGGAATGCCCCGAACTCCTGTCTCTCTGCGCTTCCGAATCTCCAAAAGTTCTCGTTTGAAATCTTCTCTGACTATTGCACCTTCATCTGGATCTGGTAAAAGTGCCTCTAAAGCCTCCATGACAGTTTCTCGAATCAGAGTTTTCAATTCATCAATTGTCAGGTCTTTAACTTGCATAGCAATTGCTCCACGACAACGTAGTTAATCCAGTATAATCTATGAGCAGTGGTAGCTAGGCGGGTTGGATTCGGTGTGATGAAAGCAACGTGAGATCGCGGCGGCATAACAACCCGGTTAGAGCGGACTGCCAAGAGATCTCGGTGATGATGCAAAGTTTTTTTGCAGCCGCTCAGCCGGAACGTTAGGCTGCATTTAGTTGAGGATGTGTTGCATATGGAAGCATTCTTCGGTATTGCGCTCATTATTCTCGTAATACTGATTATTTGGTGGTTCTTTTTTGAATTCTTACCTAACATGCTTTCTCCCCGGCTTGCCAGAGAAGCTTATGTTGTTGGTAAACGCCAGCATGTTTCAGGCTGCGGTGGTCAACATGGCAGTAACACTTCAACGTCCTGATTATGTAACCTTTGAATTTCTTGATGGTAGTCGGAAAGAATTTGGAGTAGATGCTAGGCATTATGCATATTTAGCAGAGCGTGATAAAGGAACACTGCATTCAAAGGGAGATTGGTTTCTGGGATTTGATCGTCATCTAAAGCAGGTAAGATGAGCTAGTAACCCAAAATCTTTAGCGTAATTGGGCTGGTGTATTCTAGTTCAAGTAGAGCAAGGTAAATTGGTGAATGAAGAAGAAGTATATCTATTGGCAAGATGATGATATGTGGTTAGGTTATCTTGAAGAGTACCCTGACTATTGGACTCAAGGTGAAACCGAAGATGAGTTAAGAGAGTGTTTGTAAAAGATTATTAAGTCGTTTCTTTTTTCCAACGTTGGCGATTGTTCCCCAGTCGTCGTAGCATCAGGCGAATCATGGCAATATAAACCATGCCCTCATGATTTTCTGCTAAA
>JAAUSF010000137.1 GCA_012033255.1 Cyanobacteria bacterium RU_5_0 | reverse complement strand
CACACCGGGATTGGGCACTTGTCAATTTTTTGTTGATTTTGCGATCGGTCGGGGCAGACCTACGTGTCTGCCTCTAATCCGGGGTAACCACACCGGGATTGGGCAACCACACCGGGATTGCCCCGACGCCACGCCATCCATCAACAGAAAATTTACAGGTGGAAAATGAATGCTGATTCGCTTAAAACCAATTCCCTATTCCCTATCCCCTCATTTCCCTATCCCTCATTTCCCCATCCACAGCCTTCCGGTATGACATGTTGTAGAAGCCAACTCTACCCAAGCAAAGAATGAAAAATGGGTACCGATCGCGCCTTTCCCTTCTGATGGTTGCCGTTATCTTGGGGATAGGGCTTGCAGGTTGCATCAAGGAATCTCAACCGATCGCGCCGCCTCTGAGCGGAGGGGGTTCTTCAATGGATGCTCCAACGAGTGCGCCAATGCTATCGAATGCTGAACTGCTGCAAGAGAGTTGGCAGGCCTATCGGTCGCGGTTTATTCAGGCGGATGGACGGGTGATCGATCGAGAGGCGGAAGATCGATCGATCTCGGAGGCGCAGGCGTATGCGATGCTTCGAGCGGTTTTTGCGGATGATCCGGAGGCGTTTGCTTTAACATTGGCTTGGGGAGAGAATAATCTTCAGCGCAAGGGGGCGGATGGCAGGCGCAGCGATCGCCTTTGGGCATGGACGTGGGGCAAAAATGCTCAGGGAAGATGGGGGGTGATTGATGCCAATTTTGCCAGTGATGGTGATTTGGATGCGATCACGGCTCTAATCCTGGCATCGCGTCGTTGGAACCGTCCTGATTATTTGGAACTTGCTAAGCGTAAACTCCAAGACCTCTGGACTCTGTCTACTGTTACCGCCGCCTCGCCTTCTGGGGAAGTTCGCTACTTTCTGCCTGGACCGAAAGCCGCTTTTCAGCCGCGATCGACTCTGATTTACCTCAATCCGTCTTACCTTGCCCCTTATGCGTTTCGGCTGTTTGCTCAAGTAGATCCCAATCATGATTGGCTCAGTTTGGTGGACAGCAGTTATCAGATCCTCGATCGTTCTGCATCGCTGTCTAGTCAAGGTTTGCCGAGTAATTGGGTGGCATTGGATCTGACCACTGGACGATTTGCGCCATTGCCTGCATCCAAACCATTGCGAACGATCTATGGCTTTGATGCTTATCGGGTTTGGTGGCGGGTGGCGTTGGATGCTGCATGGTTTGATGAACCACGGGCTGAGGCATATCTGCAAGAACATTTACCGCCGTTAGTGGACTTGTGGCGATCGCAGCAAGCCATTCCCGCCCAACTTGATCTCCAGGGAGCGCCTCTGGTGAATTACGAATCGACTGCCCACTATGCCATGCTGTATTCAGCCCTGCAACTGACTGACCCCGCCACGGCTGAACAAATCCGTCTGCAAAAAATTATCCCGACTTACCAAAACGGCTTTTGGGATAATGACTCAGCCTACTACACGCAAAATCTTTGCTGGTTTGGCTTATTTCCACCGAATCAGGTAAATAACTGGCTCCAACCATAGACAAGCTCTAATGAATTTCATATGATTTTAGAAATTTATGCATTTATATAGCAAAGTCTGCATATTTGATTGGCTTCAAAACCCGTCACGTCCCCTATTAGCGCCTAAAATTAGGCGTGGGTAAAATTGTCCTCATTTTTTTGAGTCAGAAAACTGAATTCAGATTGACTTACTGAGGGTACATAAACGATGTATCCTAACTATTGCCGCTATTGCAGGAATTTTGCCAGTTTGCGTAGGTTGACGAGTGCTTGATGGTTCGCTCAGCAGAGGTCGTGTGGAAGCTGAATAATTGTTTGTATACCTTGTGAAGCGATCGTCTTGGAAATCCTTCGGTCTGAGAGCGTCAAGGATTTGAGTAACAAAAATTCAGGCAGATCTCCTGGAGCCGGAGAAGTAACGCATAGCTTCATCGGCAGCGCAAGGAGATTTGAATATTGGTGTGCATCTGCTTTGAGTCTATGAACTCTTACCACTCTTTCCTTTCCCTGAACCAGAAAGATTTTCTGCTGGTTTTGGTACATGAGGTTGGTTGACCCCTTGCACTAGCCCTAAAAATTACTTATGTTTCGTTTTCTGCATCTCTGGGTTATCCGTCGTAGCCCACACAATCCCCAGAATCGTCACGATCGCCCCCGTCGTTGGCAAATTCATCCCGTCATTTGGCTACTGTGTGCCTTATGTGGGTTAGGACTGATTCCGACCCTTGCAAGTGCCCAAACGGATGACTTACAGCGCCAAGAGGATCAGGTGATTCGCGAGTTTGCCCTTCCGGAACCCGCCGCACCGCCTCCGGTGTATGAGCCACCTGGTTATGAACCTCCAGCCGCCCCTCCCCCCGCAGACTTGGCACCTGAAGAACCTGAACCGGATAATGATCCCTCTGAGCCACCTGCGGTAGCGGTCGATCGTCCTGCGTCTCAATCCCCCACAGCGCCCGAATCCGACGCCCCTCGTGCCATTCCCTACGTTCTAGAGTTCAATCGCAGTCCCGTTGTGGGCAATCGCTTACGGCTGCAAGGCGTTTATCCCGAAACTCGATTAGGATTTACCCGTCCACAAAACTGGAACGTCGAATCGGCACAAGCGATCATTCGATTCCAGCATTCGCCGTCGCTGTTAGCCGATCGATCGAATCTGGTGGTGCGAGTGAATGAGACGAGCATTGGCAGTGTGGCATTCGATCGCCCCCAAGCCCAAGTGGGGCAAGCCACCTTCAATATTCGGGCAAATCTGCTTCAGGACTATAATGAAATATCCTTCCTGACAGAACAGCAGACCTCTGAAACCTGCACTAATTCAACTGACCCGACGCTGTGGTCAGAGATTCTCCCAGACTCCAAAATTATCTTTAACGTCCAACAGCAAGCGATTCCTCTCGACTTCAGCCGCTATCCCTATCCCTTCTTCGATCGCTTGGGTCTAGGCACAACTGAATTTGTCTATCTACGTCCCAAAACCTATAGCCCGGAATGGCTGACCGCCGCCGCCCGGTTTCAAGCGGGTGCAGGCAGGCTAGTCGATTATCGCCCTCTGGATACTAGACTAGAAACCGATTTGAGCAAGGTCGAAGTCAATGAACGCCTGATCGTGATTGGCACTCCTGCCGAACAGCCGGCATTGACGAATTTACGACTCACCTATCCGTTGAAAAATGGGCTGTTTGTTGATGGCAAAGGTACCCCTCTACCCGGAGATGTGGGCTTGCTGCTGCTCAGCACGACAAAAGATAATAGTGTGCCAGTGTTGATCGTGACGGGAAATGCGGCTGAGGGCGTCTTAAGAGCCGTGCAGTTTTTGGTGCAGGCGCAGGATCAGAAGATTGGCACCGGACAAGCGGTTATGGTTAATACTACTAATGAGGTTCCGTCGCCCCCTGCCCGGAATTGGCAAGGCTATCTGCCGACTGAAAACGAGTTCCGTCTCAGCGATCTCAGCTTCGCGAACAATACCCTGTATGAAGATATAACCGTTCATGGGAGCGGTGCGCCTCCGATTCAGATTCCCTTCCATGCCTTACCAGACGATCGCTTCCTGCGCGGCAGCACGATGACACTCGACTACAGCTATAGTCCACAAGTGAATCCTCGTACCTCTGCTGTGGAAGTCAAGCTAGATGGCACGACGATCGGCGCAAAGGGGCTGACCTCTAACCAAGGGGGACGGGAAACCTTCAATGTCAATCTACCTGAAGATTTGATTACACCTACCGCTGTCCTGTCAGTGAATTTCATCCTGAATCCGCGAGACGTTAGTACCTGTGGATTGGTTACAGATCAACAGCTATGGGGCACCGTACATGGCAACACGGGTTTTAGTCTCAGTCGCGATAATGTCGTGCAATTGCCGAATCTCAGGCTGCTGCAAACGGGCTATCCGTTCACGGCTCCTCAAGATTTGTCTGAAGCGGCGATCGTCCTTGCAGATACACCGAGCGATGATGATATTAGGACGCTGCTCTCGTTCAGCGAACGCATGGGACGAGTCAGCCATGCCGAGTCGGTCAAACTGCTCGTTTATCAAGCCAGTAGTTTGCCGGGCGATGTACGAAATCAGCAGAATTTAGTCGGGATTGGCACCCGCGATCGCTTCCCCTTCCCTGAAGTCTTTCAGGCAAAAGGCTTGAATTTGGGCAATCAATTTAGCCGCCAGTGGGAGCAAAGCCAAGTTCAAACTCTACCTGATGATGAGGGCGTTGTGAAGGCAGTCATGTCGCCCTGGAATAGCGATCGTCTCGTGTTGGCGCTCACAGGTCAAACGGAGCAAGGACTCAAGGATGTCCAGGATTTGTTCGATCGCGACTCTTTGTTCGCCCAACTTCGCGGTGACACCGTTCTGATTAGTCGCAAGGTCGAGAGGCCGTCGCTCTATGATGCCAGTGGGTACACAATACAGTTTTTAGAGGAAGTCCAGCCGCACCGAATTGAAAATATCGGCTGGTTCAATCGCCTAATTTTGTTCCTGCAAGACAACTGGTTTATCCTACCTATCGGAATTATTTTGCTCGTGATTTTGCTCTATGGCTTTTCACAGCTTTATCTCAACCGCATTGCTCAGTCGCAGTCAGGAGATGCCCCATGACCCGTTCAACTCCCGTTGAGCGTTCCACCGGATTCACAGGTTGGCTGCTCAATATTCCTCGCTGGTTTGAACGACTGTTCCCTTGGGCAGGCAAATGGACATTATTTTGGCTGGTGATCGGGCTGCTGCTGATTTCAGTGCCGCTCATCATTACGCCTCTACCGTTGTGGCAGCAGGCGATCGTGGCGGTCATCCTGATTGTCATTAGCTGGCTCATGGTACGGATGGAACGATGGCAGTCGGCTCCTCATGCCAGCGAACAGTTGCATTTGTTATTGGCATGGCTGAGCATCATTGCGACGCTTCGATATCTGTACTATCGTGTCAGCTACACGCTCAACTTGGATGGCTGGCTCACAGGATTCTTTAGCGTGCTGCTGTTTGCGGCTGAGCTATATGCGATGGCAACGCTGCTATTGTCCTATTTCCAGACTTTGAAATTGCGCGATCGGGCTTCCATTGACATTTCGCACATTCCGCAGAGTCAATGGTTCGGCGTTGATGTGTATATTCCTACCTACAACGAGGATGTGGCGATCGTCCGTAAAACCGCACTAGCCGCCATTGCCCTCGACTACCCAGAAGACAAAAAACGAGTGTATGTCCTTGATGACGGTCGCGACTTCCCAGAACGCCGAGAAGAATTACAGCGGATGTGTCAGGAAATCGGCTGTATCATGTTGACCCGTGACAACAACGAACACGCCAAGGCTGGAAATATCAATACGGCGTTGCGACGTACCCACGGCGATCTCGTGCTAATCCTAGACTGCGATCACATTCCCACTCGTCAGTTTCTCAAACAAACCGTTGGATTCTTCCTCAATCCTAATGTCTCGCTCGTGCAAACCCCACACTGGTTCTATAATCCTGACCCCTTCGAGCGCAACTTGCTAACTCAAGGACGAGTGCCGGTTAACAACGAACTGTTCTACAAAGTGATTCAAAAAGGGAATGATTTCTGGAATGCCGCATTTTTCTGTGGCTCGGCCGCCGTGTTCCGTAAAGCTCATGTCTTGGAGGTGGGTGGCATCGCCGTTGAAACGGTCACTGAAGACTGCCACACTTCCTTGAGATTGCACTCTAAACGCTATGAGACGGTCTACTACGACAAGATCATGGTTGCCGGATTAGCTCCCGATACGTTTGCCTCCTATGTAGGACAGCAAGTTCGGTGGGCACGGGGCATGGCGCAAATTTTGCGTCTGGAAAACCCGCTCTTCAATCCCAGGTTGAATCTAACGTTCCCACAACGACTCTGCTATTTTTCGGCAACCTCTCACTTCTTTTTCGGCTTCCCTCGCTTGATGTATGCCCTTGCCCCGATTCTGTATCTGTTGGTCGGACTCAACCTGATTCGAGGCATTGGTATCGAAACCCTGGCGTATGCGTTGCCTCATATTTTTCTAGCCATGAATGCCAACTACATCACGAACAAAGCGGCTCGTTTCTCCTTCTGGAACGAGATCTTTGAATACGCAATGGCATTTCACGATGGGCTTGTCACCTTTCTCGCCATCCTCAATCCTAGGCTCGGCAAATTTAATGTCACCGCAAAAGGGCTGTCGGTCACAAAACGAAGCTTCGACTGGAATTCTGCTCGTGTTCCCGTGATCATGGGCGCATTGCTGATCCTTTCGCTGCTCGCGGTTCCCTTCTGGTTAGTGCGAAGTCCTGAACTCAGTGAACCCGTCATCATCAACGCATTATGGGCACTGTTCAATTTAATTCTGCTGACGGCGGCTGTTCTGGTTGCCTTTGAACAACCCCAACTCCGCCGTGCCCACCGTTTGCATCGCCAGTTAACCGTTGTCATTCAAGGATCTCAGCATATTACTTGGACAGGCAGAACAGTGGACGTTAGCGAAAGGGGCGCACGCATTCTGTTGGATAGTTGGCAGAACCTCCCTGATGTGATCGAGTTGGAATTGATTGGTGATTTTGATGCACGAGCATTTCTCACCGCTAAGATTGTCCGTGTTGATCCGATCAGTGAAAATCAAATTCAAATTACTGTCGATTTCATTGATGTCACTCCGGCTCAATATGATGCTTTAGTGTTAGTCCTTTATTCCGATGTAGAGGAGTGGTATGCTCAGCAGCGTGAACAAGTGGATGATCCGCTCGCCTCTCTCAAGTTTGTGTTGACTGGGCTAAATCGAGCTTTCCGCGATCCCCAACCTGCTAAATCTACTCCGGTTCGGAAGCATATTCAGGCGGCGGCTCAGCTTTACTGGGAAGGACGGTTTTATCCGGGTGTTGCGACAGAAATTAATTCTTGTTCTCTTCGCTTAGAAGTCAATGCCCACAATTTCCGGGATTTAGAGCGATTACAGTTCGATCGCCCCCCCGTTGGCATCCTCCTGAGCCAAACCCGCAATGATCCGAATGCCGATCGCCTGATCGCCCAAGTCGAGCAAGTTAATCGTTCGGCAACTGCCAGTGTCACTCGCCTCTACCCTGAAGCGCAGACTGCGACGGATACGGTGGCGATCGAGCTAAACTTCCCAAAACACTTGGATGTTCGGCAGGGGCGAAAAATCAAACAACTCCTAAAGCTCCTGGAATAAGCGCGTGTAAAAGAAGACAGACTTCTCAACTGGTGAGCAGATCGTAAGTGCCGCGAATGATTGGCCATATGATTCAGTGCTAGTGCGACTTTTGACTCACGCGCAATCAAAGGTATGAACCCACGGGGCAAGCCCCGGCAGGTATTTCGCCCCAAGGGGCGGGGAATGAACATCCCACCTGTAAATTTTCTGTTGATGGATGGCGCGGCATCGGGGCAATCCTGGTGTGGTTGCCCCGGATTAGAGGGCAGACACGTAGGTCTGCCCCGACCGATCGCAAAATCAACAAAAAATTTACAGGTGAACAATATTTATAGAGTATTCTAAGAATTTTAATATTTTGATACATTGGTACTTGAATACGTTAGTACTTCGCTCATTAGAATATTGAACATCACAACTAGCAATCGGTCAGGGTGTGTCTAATTTCTAATCAACTCTATAGATAGCGGTTAAGTTAAATAAACTGCTAGATATAGCGTCTGAGATCGGTTACGCTAATCTCAACCTTGTGTTTGGTTTGAGAAGCTCTATGTCTTTCGTTGGTCTACATACTCATAGCGACTACAGCTTATTAGACGGTGCTAGCCAGTTACCGGAACTGGTCGATCGCGCCGTGGCGCTAGGGATGTCTGCGATCGCTCTCACTGATCACGGTGTCATGTATGGGGCGATCGAACTGCTCAAAGTCTGCAAGGGCAGGGACGTTAAACCGATCGTTGGCAACGAAATGTATGTGATCAATGGCGACATTACTAAGCAGGAGCGTCGTCCTCGGTATCACCAGGTTGTTTTGGCAAAGAATACCCAAGGCTACAAAAATCTGGTGAAGTTAACCACTATTTCTCATCTTCAAGGAGTTCAGGGGAAGGGAATTTTTTCTCGTCCCTGTATCAATAAAGAGCTTCTAGAGCAGTATCACGAAGGACTGGTTGTGACAAGTGGCTGTCGGGCTGGAGAAGTGCCACAGGCGATTTTGCAGGGCAAGCCAGAGATCGCTCGTCGAGTGGCTCAATGGTATAAAGATTTGTTTGGTGAAGATTACTACCTGGAAATTCAAGATCACGGCTATCCAGAAGACCGAATTATTAATGTGGAATTGGTCAAGATTGCTCGTGAATTGGATATCAAAATTATTGCTACGAATGATTCGCATTACACCTCTTGTAACGATGTCGAAGCGCATGATGCGTTGCTTTGCATCCAAACAGGCAAGTTAATTACTGAAGAGAATCGGCTGCGTTATAGCGGTACAGAATTTCTCAAATCCGCAGATGAAATGCGGTTGCTGTTCCGCGATCACCTGACAGATGATGTGATTGAGGAGGCGATCGCAACCACGCTTGAAGTTGCCGAGAAAATCCAAAGTTACGATATTTTGGGTGAACCTCGCATCCCCAACTATTCTGTTCCCAATGGTTATACGATCGCGACCTATTTTGAAGAAGTTTCTCGTAAAGGACTGGTAGAACGCTTCAATTGTCAATCCTATGAAGCGATTGAACCTGCCTATCAGGAGCGTCTGGAATATGAATTGCAGATGATGCATCGAATGGGCTTCGATGCTTACTTTTTAGTGGTCTGGGACTACATTAAATTCGCTAGAGATCACGGAATTCCCGTAGGACCTGGACGAGGGTCGGCGGCAGGCTCTCTCGTCGCTTATGCACTTCAGATTACTAACATTGATCCCGTTCATCATGGCTTGCTATTCGAGCGATTTCTCAATCCTGAACGCAAATCGATGCCAGATATTGATACAGACTTTTGTATCGATCGTCGCGACGAAGTGATCCAATATGTGACAGAGAAATATGGGAGCGATCGGGTTGCCCAAATCATCACGTATAACCGCATGACCTCTAAAGCCGTGCTAAAGGACGTAGCGCGAGTGTTGGATATTCCTTATGCAGAGTCCGATCGGATGGCAAAATTGATTCCGGTGGTGCGAGGCAAGCCCACCAAATTAAAGGTAATGATCTCTGAAGAAACGCCCGCTCCAGAGTTTAGAGAAAAATATCAAAATGATCCCAAAGTGCGTCATTGGGTTGATATGGCGATGCGAATTGAAGGTACTAACAAAAGTGTCGGAATCCATGCGGCTGGTGTTGTGATTTCATCTGAACCACTTGATGAAATTGTTCCATTGCAGCGTAACACCGCGAACGGAGCCATTTTTACGCAATATTTTATGGAAGATATTGAGTCTCTCGGTCTATTAAAAATGGACTTTTTGGGATTGAAAAACTTGACGATGATCCAAAAAACGGTGGATCTGATTAAACAAACTCGAAACGTTGAAGTGGATCTCGATCGCCTTTCTCTTGATGATGCTAAAGCTTACCAACTGTTAGCAAAAGGTGAGTTAGAAGGCATCTTTCAATTAGAATCCTCTGGAATGCGCCAAATTGTTCGCGATCTGAAACCTTCTAATTTGGAAGACATTTCTTCGATCCTGGCTCTTTATCGTCCGGGACCACTGGATGCAGGTCTAATTCCCATGTTTATTAATCGCAAACATGGCAGAGAAAAAATCGAATATCAGCACCTATTATTAGAGCCGATTCTGAAAGAAACCTATGGAGTTCTATGTCTTCCTAAAGGCACATTAATTGACAGACCTGATGGATCTTCAGTTCCAATTGAAACGATTAAATCGGGCGATTTAGTACTTACTTTGGATGATAGAAAAATTCGACCTGCGATCGTCGCTAAGCAATGGTATAGCGGCATAAAAGAGATTGTCAAAATCACATTATCTAGCGGAACCGTAATCTTTTCTAGTCCAGACCATCGTTTCCTAACACTAGAAGGTGATAAACCTGTAAGTCAACTTAAAATGTGTAAAAAACTTAAAAATGAGCATTTTTATGGTGATGCTCTCTATGAGAAATGGGTGATATCCAGAAATCTGTATAAACTGAGGGAAAATGAAGCTTATCTTCTTGGCTTGTTGCTTGGTGATGGAGATTTGACTGCCTCAACTCCAAATATTTGTAAATTCCAAACACAGCCTCAGCGAACTCCGTTAACTCAGTTTCTAGATGGACTTTATGGCGATCGCTCGTGGAAAGTGAAGTCGCCTGAGAAGCATCTGCCTGAACAGTTCTTGGATTTTTGTGAGGACGATCGAATCGATTTTCTGAGAGGATTATGGGACAGCGATGGAGGTTACAGCCAGTCCGTGGTTTACTTCCGTAGTTCCTCGCCTCAACTATTGAAGCAAGTAGGGTTGCTCCTCAGTAGTCTCAAAATTTGCTACTCGATTACTAAGAATTATGTTTACATCACTGATCTCACTCGATTCAGAGCAATTTTAGGAATAACCAAGTTACCTGAAAAACAACACTCAGAAAGCCCTAATAACTACTTGCCAATCTCATCTCTTGAATTCAAAACAGGATTGTCTGTTTCGCTTTTAGGGACTGACGATGTTACTCAGAGAGTCTGTAAAACTCACTTCAGAGCGGTGTTTCTTTCAAGCCAAAAGATTCAAAATGCAAGCAGGATTTAGAAAGATGGGATGAATTCTGTGGCGAAATTTATCAAGCAACATATCTTCAAGATGTTCGTCCTGTTTATATTGTTTCCATAGAATCGTGGGGGAAAGCCGAGTGTTTTGATCTTCAAATGGAAGATCAATTATCTCCCTATTTCTTAGCACATGGCGTTGTTACCCATAATTGTTATCAAGAGCAAATTATGAAAATGGCTCAAGATCTGGCTGGCTACTCTCTTGGTCAGGCGGATCTATTGAGGCGGGCAATGGGTAAGAAGAAGCCTGAGGAAATGAAGAAACATCAGGCAATCTTTGTTGAAGGTTCTGCGAAAAACGGCATTAAAACCCAGGTTGCTGAGGAGTTATTTGACCAGATGCTCAAGTTTGCAGAATATTGCTTGAGCTATGACACAAAGATTTTAACTGTTGAATATGGAGCCTTATCGATCGGTGAAATTGTAGAAAAGCAAATTGAATGTTCTGTTTACAGCATTGATAATCACGGTCACATTTACACTCAACTGATCGCCCAATGGCACGATCGTGGCACTCAAGAACTCTTTGAATACATGTTAGAAGACGGCTCGATTATTTGCGCTACGAAAGATCACAAATTCATGACAACGGATGGCGAAATGCTGGCGATCGATGAGATCTTCGATCAAGAGTTAAACTTGGAACAGGTAGAAGGCGAAATTAGTGAACACTGGAGGTAGCTATGAAAATTGCATACGATCCTAACGTAGATGCCTCCCAACGAGTGGAAAATCCTCGCTCTGTTGAATATACAATTTCTTTCTGGCTTGATAGACGCATTCACTTGTTGAAACCTGTAGAAGCTAGTCATTATGGTTAAAATTATCAGCCGTCGATCGCTTGGCACTCAACCTGTTTATGACATTGGGGTTGCACAAGATCATAACTTTGTTTTGATCAATGGCTTAGTTGCCTCTAATTGTTTCAACAAATCACACTCAACTGCCTATGGCTATGTCACCTATCAAACGGCTTATTTGAAAGCAAATTATCCCGTCGAATATATGGCGGCATTGCTAACTGCAAATAGCGGCGATCAAGACAAAGTACAAAAGTATATTGCCACTTGTGTCAGCATGGGAATCCCGGTAGAGCCACCGGATATTAACCGTTCTGGAGTCGATTTTACGCCATTGCACCACAGCATTTTGTTTGGATTATCAGCCGTGCGAAATGTGGGAGAGGGAGCGATCGAAAATCTCCTTGCAGCGCGGGAAAAAGGCGGAAAATTTAAGTCATTGGCAGATTTGTGCGATCGTATTGACCCCCGCACCGTTAACAATCGTGCCTTGCAAGCCTTGATCCAATGTGGGGCAATGGACAGCCTCAATCCCAATCGCAATCAGTTGATGCATGATCTGGAATTGGTGTTGGAGTGGGCACAATCACGGGCAAGAGATCGGGCGATCGGTCAGTGCAATTTGTTCGATATGTTGAGTAGCGATTCATCATCTGCTGATGGTTCTAATGGGTTTGAAACTGCCCCGAAAGCGCCAGCCGTTCCAGACTATCCGCCTCAGGAAAAGTTGAAGTTAGAAAAAGAGCTACTTGGTTTTTATATTTCAGATCATCCGCTCAAGTCGGTTCAACAAGCGGCGAGAGTTTTAGCTCCAGTTAACTTAAGTGATTTAGCCAACAAGCCTGATAGCGTAACGCTGAGTGCGATCGTCATGGTTAGCAGCATCAAGCCTCTGATGACGAAGAAGGGTGAACGGATGGCTGTGTTGCAAATTGAAGATTTAACTGGACAAGTCGATGCTGTAGCCTTTCCGAAAACCTTCGAGCGAATTGGGCATCATCTCCAAGTTGACACGCGCTTGATGTTGTGGGGAAAGGTCGATCGCCGGGACGATCGAAACCAATTTGTGATTGATGATGCGGAACCGATCGAAGACGTTCGGATGGTAATGGTTGAACTGAAACCGCAAACTGCCAGAGATATCACCAGACAGCATCATCTCAGAACGATATTACTGGCGCAGCGAGGCGAAGAAGAAAAGGGTAAGATTCCAGTGATTGCGGTGGTATCGGGGCCCGATCGGCGAGAAATTGTTCGGTTGGGCGTTCAGTTTCGAGTGCAGGATCATCGATCGACGGTTGAAGCACTGGCTAAAGCTGGATTTCAGGCAAGTACATCTTCACTGCTGAATGGCTAATGCTCTAGACAAGATGTTCTTAATTTGAGACCATAGGCTGAACCGTCATGGCTGAGGATCTTGGGTTGTGCTATGTGTCGATGATTTGTTGGCGCTTGAGTTATTCCGACAACTTCCCAGGAGTCGTCTGGAGTGGATGTGCGATCGTGCCCAGGCAATTGATTTAGTCAGTGGCGACTATCTTGTCAAAGAAGGCGATCCACCCTGCGAATTCTACATTCTCGTTTCAGGACAAATGGGCATCACGCGCAAAGCTGAAGGAATGGATATGCCGATTGGTCAATACCAGGCTCCTATGTTCTTTGGTGAGATCCCGGTGTTAACGGATGAGCCTATGGGTGTATCATTTCGTGCGCTCACAGATTGTCGAATTTATGAAATTTCAGGAGATGATTTCCGCGAGTTGCTGCATGAATATCGTGGATTTGAACGAATTGTGTTTCAAACCTTACAAGAGCGACTACGCGGATTAGAATCCTTTATCCGAGGTCGAGAGAAAATGGCATCATTAGGCACGCTCTCCGCCGGACTCGCACACGAACTCAATAATCCATCGGCGGCAGTTGTTCGTGCATTGCAAAATGTGATTCCAGCGATGATCGAACTCCAACGCATGAATTATGTGTATGGACAGCAGCAGGTCGAAGAAGCGCATACTCAGCAATGGCTGCAAGTGCGAGACAATGGTTGCGAACAGGTGATCAAGGGTCAGTTTGATCCGATTACAATCAGCGATCGAGAGGAGCAACTGCTTGAATGGCTAGAAGACTATGGAGTTGAAGGTGCCTGGAAACTCGCTGAACCACTAGCAGCAGGTGGTATTGATGTGGAAACATTGACGGAGTTAGTAGAACGCTGGCGCGATGATCCAACTGAATTGAGAGACATGGGCATCCGTTGGTTGGCTCTCACGTTTGAGGTCATGGGAATGATCACGAGTGGCTTACGGGGTGCGAAACGTATCTCCGAACTCGTACAAGCCATGAAATCTTACTCTTACATGGATCAGGGCGTTCAGCAAATTGTCGATGTGCATGAAGGATTAGAAACGACGCTACAACTCTTCTCACACAAACTTAAGCAGGGCATTAGAATTCGTCGAGTTTACGATCGCACGCTTCCGAAGATCACTGCCTACGGGAGCGAACTCAATCAAGTATGGACAAATCTGCTAGATAACGCGATCGATGCTATCAACGGAGAAGGCGTCATTGAGATTGTGACCTCTTGGAGTGACAATCGTATTCATGTTCAGATCACCGATTCTGGTTGTGGCATTCCACCGGAAATTCAGTCGCGCATATTTGAACCCTTCTTCACTACAAAACCAGTGGGGAAAGGATCAGGTTTAGGATTAGAAGCTATAAGGCGGATTGTTGAAAACCGTCACGAAGGCGTCATTGTGTTTGAATCAAAACCCGGTAAAACCACATTCACAGTTTGTCTGCCGATCGCTCCTAAAAGCTCTTCAGGTTGTGCAGGGCTAGCTCACAAGTGAGATAAGGAGATTTCCAGCAAAGAATCTACCAATTCGTAGAGTG